>CAKZNJ010000311.1 GCA_937129505.1 uncultured Anaerolineae bacterium
ATCCTCGGCGTTATCCATAAAGTAGGACTAGAAATCGGCGGGAAGGTGATTCAAGCCCGCAAATTCGGGCACACGGTTGTCGAAATGATCGGTGGAAGAAAAGTGCATCCTTGTACTTCCATCCCTGGCGGCCTTACAAAAGGGATCACAGAGGAGCAGCGTCAACAAATCGAGGAAATGGGGCGCTGGGCAATTGATTTTGCGCTGTTTTCCTTAAAGCTTTTTGAGGATATTGTACTGAAGAACTCAACCTACCTTGATTTGATCCTCGGTGATATTTATACCCATCGTACGTACTACATCGGGCTGGTTGACGAAAACAACAAAGTCAATTTCTACGACGGCAAGGTCAGCGTTGTTGACCCCGATGGGCATCGCATTGGAAAATATTTACCCAACGAATACACCGAGTGGATCGCCGAGCATGTTGAGCCTTGGACATACCTCAAATTCCCTTACCTAAAAAAGGTTGGCTGGAAAGGCTTCACCGACGGCAAAGATTCAGGAGTGTATATTGCCACACCTCTCTCGCGTCTCAACGCTGCCGACGGTATGGCAACCCCACGCGCTCAAGAAGAGTATGAAAAATTTTACAAAACTTTGGGCGGCAAACCTGTTCACCAAAGATTAGCCACTCACTGGGCACGTTTAATTGAACTGCTATATGCCGCAGAGCGGTGGGTTGAACTGGCTACCGATCCAGAAATCACAAGCGATAATTTCCGGGCGATTCCAACCGAGAAACCCACCGAAGGAGTTGGCATTGTAGAAGCACCGCGAGGAACGTTAACTCACCATTATTGGACAGACGAGCGAGGGATCGCCACAAGAGTCAACCTGATTGTCGGGACAACTAACAACTACGCCGCCATTCAAATGTCTACTAACAAAGCCGCTCGCAATCTCATTAAAGGTCGCAATGTAAATGAAGCCCTGCTCAATATGGTTGAGATGGCTTTTCGGGCGTACGATCCTTGCTTCGGTTGTGCAACTCACTCTTTACCGGGACAAATGCCGCTGGAAGTCATCGTCCGCGATGCCAACGGCGAAGTGATCCGCGAGTTAAGACAAAACCTTTAGATTTTTGGAATGTGGAGGATACATCGTTATCCTCCACTTTTCATCATTGTATGTCAACTAATATCCGCACGCGTATCATTGGGCTTGGGAATCCGATCTTGGGTGATGATGGTGTGGGTTGGAAGGTTGCAGAACAGCTCGAAAAAGAAAATGAGAGTAAGGGAGCCCATTTACCTCATCTGGTAATTGACATTCAGAAATTTAGCCTAGGCGGTTTATCCTTAATGGAGCAAATGATCGACACCGATGCCGTAATTTTGATTGATGCTATCCAGACAGGCACCCAACCAATTGGGAGCGTTTGTAAATTTGATTTGGAAAGTCTCCCTAATTTCTCTGCGACCCACACCACGTCTGTCCATGATACGAGCTTGCAAAATGCCCTACAAGCTGGCCGTCTGTTAGGGGCAAATTTGCCTCAGATCATTCGAGTTGTAGGGATCGAAGCTGAAAAAGTCTATGAATTTTCCGAAGAACTCTCACCCGCAGTTGAGAAAGCAATTCCCCTTGCTTGTCAGGCTGTTTGGGAATATCTTTTAGAATTGGAGGAAAAAAGATGATCTCTCCGGAGTTATTACGCCGTTTTCCCTTTTTTGCATATTTATCAGAAGAACAACTTTCTTCCCTCGCTATGATCGGAGAAGAAGTGGAATTCTCAGAGGGACATACCATCGTTGAAGAATGCCAAGAGACCGATGCCCTTTACCTGATTACCGAAGGAACTGCGGACATTTACTTTACCATTCAGGATGATAAAACAAACACAATCCGCCATTTTTTGGTCGGAGAAATTACGGCAGGGGAGCCATTTGGCATTTCCGCCCTGATAGAACCCTATCAGCATACGTCAAGTGTTAAAGCGCAGACTGCTGTTAAGGCAATCAAACTGGATGCTAGCCAACTGCGAGAACTTGTTGAGC
>CAKZNJ010000312.1 GCA_937129505.1 uncultured Anaerolineae bacterium
ATAGAGTATCCCCGGCGGCTGGCGATAATCCGCTTTGCCCATCATGCTTAGCGAGCCCATCGTCTTACCGTGAAATGCCTTAAGGGCTACGATAAATCCGCTCTTTTTGGTGTACATCTTGGCTAACTTGAGCGCACCCTCGACTGCTTCTGTCCCACTGGCACAGAAAAAGCTATATTTGATGTCTCCAGGTGTTATCTGAGCCATCAAGCGCGCTAGAACGCCGCGCAAAGGATCGATAAGCTCTTGACTTGGCATCGGAGTCCGATTGAGTTGTGCTCGGACAGCCGTTACGACTTCGGGATGTGCCCACCCCAAATCAAACAGACCATAGCCACCAAGGCAGTCAATGTACTCGCGTCCTAGAACATCGCGAAAAATAGCCCCACTGCCAGTCCACTCGGTTGCAGCCCAGTCACCGGCTTCCGTCACCGACTTGCGGTACTCAAGCCAGCCTTTGTTAAAGTGCTCTGCAAAATTATATAGACTTTCTTCAATAATTTGCTTCCCCTCGGCTTCGCTTACCTCGCTTTTTGCGATGATATCCAACCACTTTCGCGAATATTCCAAAGCTTGATCTAATTTTTGAGGCATAAAAATCTCCTTTCTGAAATTATGATCAATCTGCCACCGCTTTTGAAGTCTTTGCTTCTATTTCCTCCTCTGGTTTTCCCCAAATTGCATCCTTCAAAGACAAAAATCCAAGCTGAAGTTTCAGCTCCAAGGGGTTGCCATCAACATCTGTCAACTCCATCGGGGTATCCACTTTTTGAGTTGCTAAAGAGACAACAACTTGCAATACTACAGAGATGAGGAAGGCCGGGAATGAGCTAATATACACAGCATCCCAGAAAGCGCACTCAAAATCAGCTTCGCATATTGCAAAGGTTGAAGTCTGGTAATAGTAAACCCCGAGGATCACCCAGGAAATAAACCCTCCAGCTAAAGCGGCGATCGCCCCAGATTTATTCGCTTTTTTCCAATACATTCCAAACGCAAAGGGGGCAAATAAGCCAACCAAAAGGATTGACCAAGCCACCATTGCCAGCTTATAAATCGTTCCCGCCCAAAGGGCAATGGCTACGCTGATAAATCCGATGACCAAAACCATAATGCGGGTCAGGAGTAATTTTTGTTTCTCATCTATATTCTTGACAAACAAGGGCACAATATTTTCGGTCACCACAGAAGCCCCCGATAAAACTGACGAATCCGAAGTGCTCATGAGAGCCGAGGCAAGGGCAGCAATAAATAATGCAGTTAGAACGGGATGTAGATGCTCCATCGCTGCAGTCACTAATAGAAATTCTGTTTGCTCCGGCGCAATATTGGGATTGAGCTTAAACATCATAATCCCGATCAATGGTGACATGATGCCAAAGGTGAGATAGAGGATACCGGCAATATACGAGCCCCAGACCGAAGTAGCTTCATTCTTCGCAGCCATGGATCGCTGCATCAAGTCCTGAGTGGGAACACTCCCGAAACCAATTGCCAACCAGGCAGCAATCCAATAGAAAATGCCAATATAACCGGTGTAACCCAAATACCCCTCATCCTTAATCGGCAGAAGTGTCAAGGGATCAGAGACATAGAGCGAGCCAGCGTTCTCTACCATGCCGCGAAAACCACCCACGGCATTGAGTACGCCGATGAAGATCAAGGTTACACCACCCGCGGTAAGGAACATTTGCATAAAATCCAGCAAGGTATCTGCCCACAATCCGCCCATGAAGGTATAAAAAGTGACGATGGTCGCCACCAAAATCATGCCGGTTGCCACAGGCCATCCTAATATAGCGTGAATGATATTCCCACCGGCGACAATTTGCGCGCCTGTCCAAGCGAAATAGGTCGCCAATTGGGCTAACGAGGTTAGAAAGCTCATCTCCTTGCCAAAGCGACGCTCGAAAAAATCAACCACTGTTAGATATCTAGCGCGCCGCATCAAGCGGATAAAAAACAAACCCGAAACAAATAAGCACGCTGCTGCTCCAAAGGGGTCAAAAACAACGCCTTGTAAGCCATATTGGTATGCCGTTGAGCTTGCTCCCATCATCGTTTCAGCAGCGAACCATGTTGCCATAATCGAAGCTGAAGCGAGATAAATTGGCAACCGCCGTCCTGCCACAATATAATCGGCCACATTTGCAACTTTTCGGGAAGCGTAATAACCGACAGCTAAACGAATCAGAAATAAAAATACAATTCCCCCAATAACAAGTCCTGCATATTCATAAGCTTCAAATTCCATTTCTCTCCTCCGATTCTAAAAAGATAATCCCAAGATGCTTTGTGTCGAAAAAGTAGGTATTTAGGCTCTTTCTCATGTTCCACTCCTTTTTTAAAATTTCCGCGACCATTCTTTCGGCCAACGTTCGACGACCACTTTCTTTTGTGTAAAGAAGTCCACCGCATCTCTGCCTTGGCCATGCAAATCGCCAAAGAAACTCTCCTTCCAACCACTAAAAGGGAAGTAAGCCATTGGCGCTGCCACTCCAATATTGATCCCTACGTTGCCCGCCTGAACGTGATAGCGGAATTTTCTAGCCGCTTCGCCGCTCTGTGTAAATAAACAAGCCATATTTCCATAATCACTCGAGTTGACCAGATCGATCGCTTCTTCTACGGTGTTCACCGGCATGATGCTAAGGACAGGGCCGAAGATCTCCGTGCGAAAGAGCTCGCCTTGGGGAGGGATATTCAAAATTACCGTCGGCCGAACGAAATTTCCCCGTTCATATCCTTGAATTACTGCGCCTCTTCCATCTACTAGAATGGTAGCATCCTCTTCCACCGCCTTTCCAATTAGACTCTCAATGCGCGCTTTACTTTGAGGTGTGATCACCGGTCCCATTTCTACCCCCTCATCCAGCCCATATCCCACAATGCGATTGCGGGCAATCTCGCAGATTGCATCTACAAAATCCCGCTGAACTTCACCAACGGTTGCGACAATAGAAGTCGCCAAACACCGTTGCCCCGCGCTACCAAAAGCGCTATCTGCGAGGACCTTCGCCGATGTTTCCAAATCGGCATCGGGAAGGATAACAGAGATGTTTTTAGCCCCTCCTTGACATTGAGCTCGCTTTCCGTTCGCAGCAGCCCGCGAATAGATATACCGTGCAACAGGGGTTGAACCAACCATGCTAATTGCCCGAATCAATGGGTGATCTAAAATTGCGTCAACGGTTTCCTTTGCTCCATTAACCAAATTAACTACCCCTTTAGGAAACCCACATTGGTCTAGAAGAGCAAAGATCTTTTGCATGGTCAGGGGGACTTTTTCCGATGGCTTGACAATGACCGTATTTCCACAGGCTAACGCATAAGGCATGAACCAGAAAGGAATCATGCCTGGAAAATTAAACGGACAGATAATTGCGACAACTCCTACTGGTTGGCGGACAAAATACTCATCAATTCCGCGAGCAATATCTTCCGAAAAAGCGCCTTGCAACAACGAGGGAATCCCACTCGCAACCTCAACATTTTCAACCGCACGACGCATTTCACCGCGTGCTTCCACAATGGTTTTCCCACATTCCATCGTGATCGTTTTGGATAAATCTTCAAAGTTTTCTTCGAGGAGATTTTTTAACTTAAAAAGACATTGAATGCGATCTCCTGCCGGTGTCTCTCTCCAAACACTTAACGCCTTTTGAGCAGCTTGGGCAGCTTGGTCAACTTCTTGGGGAGGGGACAAAGGCACCTCCCCAAGTTTTTCCGCCGTAGCGGGGTTATAGACTCCCCAAACTTCCGTCGCCTGAGAAACCTTCCACTCACCGTCAATATAATTTCGCACCTGAATCACCATACAGGAACTCCTTTGCCTCTAATTTTCAAATGTTCACTTTCCCTAGCACTTCTCGAATGATTTCCAATCCCTCAGCTAGTTGCTCTTGATTGATAATTAAAGGCGGTATTACGAAAATCATCGAGCCCATATTGGAAGCCATAATGTAAGTGAACAGACCCCGCTCCTTTAACTGTGCACCAATTTTTTGCATCAGCGGAATCGGTAGTGGCTTTTTCGTCCCTCGATCTTCGACCAGCTCGATTGTAGAGAACAAACCGATATAGCGGACATCCCCGACAAAGGGAAATGTTGATTTTATGTCCTCCAATTGGGCGCCTAAATACTTCCCTAGTTCGTAAGCATTTTCGACTAAGTGCTCTTCTTGATAAACTTGGATGGTTGCTAAACCAGCCGCGCAGGCAAGCGGATGTCCGCTATAGGTGAGACCGCACCAGAGCATTTTGTCTTCAAAGAAGTCAGCAATTTTTTGGCGTACTACGACAACCCCCAATGGAACATATCCAGAGGTAACCCCTTTGGCGCTCGTGATAATATCTGGAACAACGTCCCAATGATCCACTGCAAACCACTTTCCCGTTCTGCCCCAGCCACTCATCACTTCATCGGAGATTAACAAAATATCGTAGCGATCACAAATTTCTCGGATGCGCGGCCAGTAGTCCTCTGGGGGCACAATCAACCCGTTCGACCCAGTTACTCCTTCCATAATGATTGCTGCAACTCGGTCAGGACCCTCGTATTGCAGGATTTCTTCAACATGAGAGATACATTCCCGATGGCAAGTTTCACGTGTCCATCCGAACGGACAACGGTAGCAATGCGGATCAAGAAAGTGAACCACACCTGGGATGCCCGGTTCAGCCGCTAAACGGCGCGGATCGCCGGTCAGGGTAATCGCACCATGCGTGGCGCCGTGATAAGCCCGATAGCGGGAGAGGATTTTATGCCGCCCTGTATAATGGCGCGCAATCTTGATTGCGTTTTCATTAGCTTCTGCGCCTCCAAGGCAGAAAAACGTCTTCTTTAAGTCTCCAGGGGTCACTTCGGCGATCTTTTCCCCCAATTCACCTCGCGGGATCGTAGCAAGCCCTGGATGGGCGAAGCAAAGTGTTTCAGCCTGCTTTTTAATCGCCTCAACCACTTTGGGATGTTGATGTCCAATGTTCAAATTCATAAGCTGAGAAGAGAAATCTAAATATCGCTTTCCATCCGCATCCCAAAAATATACGCCTTCTCCCCCGACTACTGGAATGGGTTGAACAGCACTTTGCACTGACCAAGAAAAGAAGGTAAATTCTCGGTTTTTTGCAACAATTGTCCCTGCATCCAAGTTCGTTATCACATTACCTCCAAAGGAATTTCAAATTATCGGGTTGTCTTGACGACTTCTTCCATTACTTCAAGCGTTCGATCGATGACCTCGTCCGTATGCGAATAGCATAGGAACCAAGGTTCGCGAGGGTCATGATCAGGCATTACGCCTCGCTCGATGGCAGCTTCGACTAAGCGCAAGTAATACTCCTGATCGCTTTGACTGAAGCTGCGTTGATCCGTTACCTTTTCCACACCGATTGCGTAGGAGAACATCGCTCCATATCCATTCATGCATATCGGAATGCCTTGGCTTGAGAAGATTTCAAAAAGCCCTTTCTTTAATCGTTCGCCACGGTTTTCTATTTCTTTCAGGACGGGCCTGGATTTTAGGATTTTCAACGTCGCATAGGCCGCTGCAACCCCGCACTTATTGTTATTAAAAGTCCCTCCTTGTGCTACTCCCCGCCCGATAATCGACATAATTTCGCGCTTTCCCCCAAAAGCCGCGAGGGGGTAACCGTTGGCTAACGCTTTGGCGTAGGTTGCTAAATCAGGGTAAATGCCGTAATATTCCTGTGCTCCTCCATTAGCAATCCGAAAGCCTGTTTTGACTTCATCCAAGATCATCACACAGCCGTATTCATTACAGCGCTGACGAATATGGTGTAAAAAGCCGGGCAAGGGCTCAATGGCAGCGCAGTTCCCCATGCAAGGCTCAACAATCACTGCTGCAATCTGCTCGCCGTGGCTGCGCATCAGTTTATCGAACACTTCAAAGTCGTTAAAAGGAGCAGTAATCACGAGATCACCAATTGCGCGGGGGATTCCAGAGCTTGCCGGAATCGGAATCGGGCTGTGGCGATTTCCATAGACTTCTGCAGGACTGTAGGTTGACCAAAGGGTATAGTCCTGGAAGCCATGGTACATCCCTTCGAATTTCAGAATCTTATCTCGTCCTGTGTAAGCTCGCGCCACTCGAATGGCATGCATGGTCGCTTCTGTTCCAGAGCAGGCAAATCGCACCATCTCAACAGAAGGACACATCTCAACCATCATCTCCGCTATTTCTAGTTCGAGCTCTACAGTCATAGCAGCCATTGTCCCCCGAGTAATCTCCTCTTTTACAAATTCATCCACTTCGGGGTATGAGTGACCAAGGATTATCGGGCCGAACCCTAAGCGATAGTCAATGTATTGATTTCCATCCACATCCCACAAAGTACATCCCTGCGCTTTTGACATGTAAAGCGTAATCCCCTCCCCCCAATAACGAAAGTTGGAATTTACGCCTAAAGGCAGGAAACGAAAGGCTCGCTCCTGCAGTGCCTTGCTTTTCGGATTGTTAATCATTTCACCTCCTCCGAGTTATCGTATGTTAAAGTTTCTTTAGCTTCACAAACCTCTTGAGGAATCGACCACTGATAAACATCCTTTAAGACCGAGGGGACAATGGAGGTAACTGTTTTGCGGACCCCGGGTGTCTTTCCGATTACTTCGGTGACAAAGCGATAAACTTCTTCATTACTGCGAGCGATAATTTGGACACTTACATCGGTTTCTCCAATTGCATAAGCCACATAGCTTACACAGCTGTATTCGGTCATCTTTTTGGCAACATCTTGGATGCAATCGGACTCAACCTCCAGCATCACATCTGCTACTACCTCAAAGCCTAAGCTTTTCGGATTCACAACCGCTCTAACTCGAATAATCCCCTTTTCTAGCAATTTATCTAAGCGATACCGTGCTGAACGTTCGGAGATCCCCAACCGCCGGGCTATCTCACTACAACTTATTCTCCCATCCTCAATCATTAAATCTACAATTTTCTTGTCAATTATGTCAATTTTTGACATGAATTAGAAAATCTTTGTTAGATTATGACAGTAACTATAGCCTAAAATACCGAAAAAATCAAGTGATGAATGTCATTAAATCGAAAATTTACTGGGCTGAGTGTCTTTTCAGTCTTCTCAATCCATGAAGCATAATTGGCTTTATGTGGTACAATTTCATCAATGGACGAGGAGATTTTATTCCCATCTGAGGTATCTGAAGCCGCAAAAGAGTCAACCTCTGAATCACCAAACCAGAAAAAAGTTACAATAATGGTGGTGATTGTGGGGCTGTTAATCTTAGGGGCGGTGGTTTTCTCTACCTACTGGTTGCTCACAAACGCTGAAAAAACTCCTGTGATTCGAGATATTTTCATAATCTTTATTGGGTTTGAGTTTTTACTACTTGGTATCGCTCTCATCATCTTAATTCTGCAATTAGCTCGCCTTATCAACCTAATCCAGAACGAAGTCAAACCAATCCTAGACTCGACAAACGAAACGGTAAATACCCTAAAAGGAACCACGGTTTTTCTCAGCGAAAACCTAGTTGAACCAGTAATGAAGTTAAATGAATATATTGCCGGCTTTCAAAGATTATTACAAATCTCTGGCTTAATAAAGAAAAAATAAACTACCAAAGGAGAGTGAAATATGTCTGATCGTGATAGTGACTTCAGTGCATTCCTAGCTGGATTTATTTTCGGCGGGTTGATCGGTGCCGCGGTTGCCTTACTCTACGCTCCTCAATCAGGAGAAGAGACCCGTACGAACATCCGCGAAAAAAGCATTGAGTTAAAAGACAAAGCCGTTGAGTCCGCTGAAGAAGCGCGTATTAGGGCAGAAAAAGCCCTTGAAGAAGCGCGCGCAAAAGCAGAAAAAGCTATTGCTGAGACCCGTCAACGAGCAGAAGAGTTAGCAAATATTACCCGTGAACGGGCAATTGAGCTTCAGCAGCGCGGCCAAGAAATCCTCGAAGAACAAAAGACGAAGCTAGGGCAAACCATTGAATCGGGGAAAAAGGCAGTCAAGAAAGAAGCCAGTCAGGGCGAAGAACCAACTTCCCCAACCTAATTCACCATAACCATGCCTATAAAAACCGTAGGACGGATTCAAAACCGTCCTACTTGATTTTATTTCCATTTCTATTGAATTTCTTTACCGTTCTAATTCATCAAAGACTTGTGGGATCGCTTTAATAACATCCGAAGCCAAAACACATCTGGTTGTTTTTACCCTTTTTGCCGCCATCAATCCGGCTTGAGCGTGAACCCAAACTCCAATCACGGCTGCTTCAAAAGCTCCTAGTCCCTGTGCTAGCAATCCAGCGATTAATCCAGCCAAAACATCACCACTCCCTGCCTTTGCCAGAGCAGAGGTCGCAATAGGGTTAACCGCCGTGCATCCATCAGGATCGGCAATGACCGTAAATGCGCCTTTCAATACGACAACATGTCCCCATTGGCTAGCAAAACGTTCCGCAATCTGAACGCGCTCAGATTGGATCTCCTTTGTGGACATCCCCGTCAGGACACTCATTTCTCCCGGATGGGGGGTTAAGATGGTGTGCCTAGGCAGTTTACTCTGCCAATCCTTGTGTTGAGCCAATAATTTTAAACCGTCAGCGTCCACTACACAGCGGGTAAGCACATCCCCTCCACTCTCCAGCAACTGCGCAACCAATGTAGAGGTACTGGAATGTAAACCGAAGCCCGGCCCGAACAAGAAAGCATCCACAGTATCAAACCGGTTCAATATATCAGCCAGGGATTTTTCTGAAAGATATCCTTCCTGATCGGGAAGAACAAGCCATGTCGCTTCGGGTATTTCACCAGCTAGCGAATGGTAAACCGACCGAACAGAGCCAACGGTTACCAAACCACAACCGGCTAGATAAGCCGCCTTACCTGCCAAATAGGCTGCGCCAGTAAAGTTCTCGCATCCTGCAAGGATAAAAGTCGTACCAAACGTTCCCTTATGGGAGTTGTCCGAACGTTTGGGAAGCAGCGTTTTGACCCAATCAGCATCGATAACGTATCGCTTTATTTGATTCCAAATTGGAAAACTTTCATTTAATCCAATATCTGCAATCAAAATGCGCCCACAAAGTGGATAGGCAGGAAATTTCAATAAGCCACCCTTGATTGCTGCCATGGTAACGGTTAGATCAGCAGGAATCACCTCATCAGCCGCTTGCCCAGAATCACAATCTACTCCCGACGGACAATCCACAGCGACCACATAGGTAGGCGACTCTTTTCCCCGAATGATTTCCTTCACCGATTTCAGAACTTTCCCAATTGATTCTTTCAAAGGCAATTGAAACCCTGTCCCTAACACTCCGTCTAATACGACTTCACTTTGATTTAAGGCAACGTGCAATTTCTGGAGGTCTTCGTCTTCAAGATTAGAAACTACGATCCCCCCATTGGCAATAAGCCGCTGCACCAAAGGATCAGCAACATTTCTTTCCTTTACAAAATACGCAACCGTCTTCCATCCATTCTCTGCTAGATAGGCTAAAGACACCAAGGTATCTCCGCCATTATTTCCAGAACCAATTAGCCCAAGCGCACTGCGATTGGTTTGAGGCCCAAGTTCCGCATCGACAAGCTTGCCCAAATTTGTGCCTGCATGCTCCATCATCTGAGCATAACTTAACCCCAGCCGGTCTGCTTCTTGCTCAACTGCGCGCATTTCTGCTACAGAGACATATTTCAGCATAATCTATCACTCCTCAGCTTATCAGAGATCAGATAGAACCCAATCCAAATCGAGTTCACGGAGTTTATTTGCCTTAGGTATCCCTGTTTTGATCTCCCACTCTCTCACACGATAATATTCTTGCCTCATCTGCTCAAACGGCACGATATAATTTTCGAGCTCGTTCTGTCCATCCTCGTAGGGCTGTTGAAATGCCTTAGGCATTTTCTCATTCGTAATATCCAAACCAAGACGCAGATTGATGATCCGCTTCAAATTCCACCCCCTTTCGCCAATTTTCATTAACGCTGGCAGGTCAAGGTCGTAACCACAGGCAGTATTGACCAATTGAACA
The DNA here is from genome assembly GCA_937129505.1 of uncultured Anaerolineae bacterium. Classification (GTDB taxonomy): domain Bacteria; phylum Chloroflexota; class Anaerolineae; order Anaerolineales; family UBA4823; genus NAK19. The sequence continues at coordinate 10,028 of CAKZNJ010000312.1, forward strand.
ACGTCTTCAGGCGGTAGATTGGCAAATATACACATGACCAAACTGTTAAACACAGTACGCCAATCTTGATGCAGACTGACATTTTTAGCTTTCTCCGCCCCTCCTTGCCGGGAGAAAATCTCAATTCCCAGATTGGCTTCTATCTGGCCAATCTCGACAAAAAAATAATCGGATTGATTATGACACGCTCCGCGCGGAGACGTTGCGTAAACCAACGCCATTCCCGAAGCGCCGCGCGGATCATGGTAGGCAACTTCTAAACCATTAACCTGTACAGCTTCATCGGGAACGTTATAGGTTTCCGCTACCTGTTTACTACCCAGAGCCAATATCTGTCCAAACCCCTGGCGATTTACAACCATTTGGATTAGCTTCCTTACGACCTCCACATCACCCCATCTGAGTTCCAATCCATCGGTATCATGGGTATTGATGACTCCCCGCTCAAACAAGTAAAAAGCCAATCCTATTGTGTTGCTCGTGCTGATGGTATCTAATCCTAGGCGATCGCAGGTTTCCCCCAACTCGGTGATGGCAATCGGATCGGCAATTAATAAATTGGGGCCAAATCCGACAATGGTTTCATATTCTGGGCCCTTTTTCTTAGGGGTATCTTGATATTGGACAACCCTTCCACATGCTATAACACAAGCATGGCAAGCACTAACTCCCTTAAGTAAATTTTCGGCAAAGTATGAACCGGATATCCTTTCCACTCCATCGAAAGAACTCTGATGGTAATATCGTTTGGGCATTAAGCCTAAGTAGTCAAAGTATTCAGCACCACCTGCTGTCCCCAGCTCTCTCAATATCATCGCTTGGTTTTCAATGCGTAAGTTACGATTGGCTTCAGCGCGAAAAACATTGTATTCCTTGGGATAACGGAGCGGAATCGGCTTTGAGCCACGCACCGCAATTGCCTTTAGATTTTTCGAACCCATTACTGCACCTAAGCCCGTTCGTCCAGCAACTCTTCCATCATCGGTCAAGATCAAAGAATAAGGGATAGCCCTTTCGCCCGCAGGCCCGATGACGGCAACACGATATCCGCCTTCCCCCAATTCGTTCAAAACCATCTTCTGAGCAGTGTATGTATCAACTCCCCAGATTTTCTTTGCATCACATATTTTTACATCCCCATCATCTATAACGAGATAGACCGGAGAGTCTGCTTTTCCGCGTACTAAAATCCCATCAAAACCAGCTTTTCTCAGTTCTGTTCCCCAGAAACCGCCGCAATTTGACTCAGCCCAAAGATGAGTTGCTGGCGACTTGCCACATACTACAAAGCGCCCCACCGCTGGCCCCGCAGTCCCACTCAAGGGTCCTACAAGAAACAACAACGGCGAGTTATCCCCCAGCGGATCTAAATCTTTGCGCAGTTCATGATACAAAAGTCGCGCTCCTAAGGACGCTCCTCCCAGAAAATCGACTTGCCACTGTTCAGGAACTTCAACCGAACGAGAGTGACCGCTCGATAAATTGACTTCAAGGATATTTTGCATCGTTTACTCCCATCTAATCGCTGTCAAATTTCAAACCTAACAAAATTGTACGTTAGGAAAAAGGATTTTCTAGGTAAGATTATTATACCTTTACAGAGCGGATGTCTCTATAAAGCAGCTTTTCATCTAACTAGGAAACAGTGAGGATAGCAGTTATGCAGGTTGTCGGATTCTTGACACCCGTCTCAACAGTGGCTATAATAAGCATTGTAGTCTGCGGGTGTCGCCAAGCGGTAAGGCAGCAGCTTCCCAAGCTGCCATTCGTGGGTTCGAATCCCATCACCCGCTCTTTTTTATTTTATCTTTATGGGGAATTTACTGAAACTATATCTTCTCATAAATAAAATGAGGGTGATATGGATACATCAACAAAACTTGTAGTTCTATATGTGGAAGACAACGTAGACAACCGAGTTTTAGTCAGACGCATATTAGAAGCCGATGGTTTTGCGGTGATCGAAGCTTGTTCAGGTCCCGAAGCATTCGAAAAACTGAAAACCCAAACTCCTGATTTAATTCTCATGGATATTAACTTACCTGAAATTGACGGATACACCCTGACCACGGCGATAAAAACCAAAATTACACCTGAAACCCCCATTATTGCTCTCACCGCTAATGTCATGAAAGGCGATCGAGAAAAAACACTACAAGCTGGTTGTGATGGATATATCCAGAAACCGATAGATGTTGATGCCCTTCCTAACCAAGTACGTTCTTTCTTGCGCTCTAAAACAAAGGAATAACCATGGACGGAGCACTTTACGAGCATGATTCTAAAGATGTTTACCTGCAGGACATTACCGTTTTGGTTGTCGAAGATAATGTCTCCAACTTTGTTTTGATCGCCCGATTGCTCGGCTATCTCGGCATTCACTGTGAATGGAAAACCTCTGGTTATGAAGTGGTTGAATACGCTGACCTACTACCTAAGATCGATTTGATCTTGATGGATATTCGGCTACCCTATGAAGACGGATATGAAGCTTTGAAAAAAATTCGTTCCTCGCCGAAACTTTCATCAATTCCTGTCATTGCTATCACCGCGGAGTCTTCGATGGAACAGATGCAAAAAGCCCATGCTGCCGGTTTCAATGGGTTTATCGGCAAACCTATTGATCCAGATCGTTTTCCTGAACAAATCCAAGAGATTCTAGCCGGCGAGTCCGTCTGGGAACTCTAAATAGTTACTGCTTTGCAGGAATTAAGCTATGGACACCAAACTCAATGCTAATCAAGACAGTTCCCAAAATGAAAATAACATCGCTGTACAACATATCATCTCTCCTACCGAGTACCCACAGGAACAGGTATATTTTCTAGACGATGCCTTGATCCTCATCGATACCTTTTTCCGCACCATCTCTGGAATCCGTGATATACGCTCTTATCTAACGATTTTTCGTTCCGAAGAGACACCACTATTCACTTTAAGAGATCAAAAACTAGTCGCCTCCCCTTCCAACCCCCTCATAAATTATCTTATTACAGAGGTAGTAAAGAGTGGCGCAACAATTCTATTCAACGATCTGTCTCCAAAATCATCCGAACATATTTGGAAACCAAGTGGCTCGTCATGGTTAATTTCCCCCCTGTTCAGCAATAATCAAATAATTGGAGCAATTCTTATCCAAGGGCCGAAAAATGGCCCATATTTTGCAGAAAGTGATAAACAAATCCTTACCTCTCTGACAGAGCCGATCTCAAATCTATTCCAAAATGTCTTTCGTCTTCAATCAACACGCAAAACGCTGGATACCCAGTATCAAGAGGTGCAAACATTGGGAAAGATTCAAGAGGACTTGGCAAAGTTGACAGACAAGCTTCTCGAAACCCTAGATGTAGACTTGGTACTCCAGACGAGCGTGGTTGAGTTACGGGAAATGTTTGGCCTTGCCGAGGTTGAGATTCAACTTATTGCTGAGTAACAACAGCAACACTGGTGATCACAAGAAGGAATGAAACTATGAAATTCCGCTCCCTCCAAAGTATCTCAATCCATACTCGGGTCATCGGAATGCTGACCCTACTCTCGCTTCTAGCTGTCTTGGGAACCGTTATGAGCTCCCTTTATACAACCCGCGATGTTGGCAGGACAACCCAAAACTTGAGTAGCGAAATGATTAAGGATCAAGTGATGTCCTCGTTGATCACCATTAATCAAAATCTCGCTCTCGACACGAGTAGGTCACTAGAAAAAACCGTAAAAGATGTTGAATTCATGTCTCAGTATCTTCTCGAGATATGGACCAAACCCAATCAAGCAGTTGTGAATTGGGAAAAGCAGGAAATCGTCAAAAAAGGGACCAATGGGCAATATCTCAACAGTAAAAATGATGTCTCTAGCCTATTTGTCCCGAACTACACTCAAATGACCCCCGAAATAGAGTTTGAAATCGAAAAAAGCCGCTACTTAGACCTAGTTTTCGAGTCGGTTCAAAAGAGCAACCCGAATATAGCAGCAATCTATTTCGCTTCACCCAACAATGTAGCCCGATACTATCCCAACATTGACTTAGGCAACGTTGTGCCCCCAGATTTCACCGTGACCAAAAGACCGTGGTATCTCGCAGCTACCGAAAATCCTGACTCTCGTCGTAAAGTTGTCTGGTCAACCATTTACCTTGACGCTACCGGTCTTGGTTTAGTTAGCACCGCTTCACATGCCATCTACGACCACGGAGAATTGATTGGGGTGATAGGAGTCGATCTTCTTGTGCAGGATATCCTCGCGAATGTGGAAGAGGCTATTCAACTCAAATCAGGATATAACTTCTTAATTGACTATGAAGGTTATGCATTGGCAATGCCGAGACAAGCTTATCTCGACATTCTCGAACGACAACCGGCAGAAGGTGAAGCCTTAACCAACCTTCGCGACACCCGAAACGATTTTCTTTCCGTTATCGTTGAAATGAGAAGGGGCAATGGTGGTGTACAAGAACTAAACATTGGATCGAGAAATCTCTTCGTCGCCTATACTGCTGTCCCCAACGTACAATGGAGTCTTGCCAGCGTTGTAGATGCTGCCGCTTACCTCCAACCCCTTTCCGATCTAGAACAACAACTTCAAGCTAGTACCCAGCGTCTGATTATTGTTCAAATCTTGCCCCTATCCGCAGCCGTTCTGGTGATCATTATCTTTTTGGGATTAATCTTAGCCAACCTAATTACCACGCCCATTCAACAGCTTGCTGTCGCAGCAGAAAAACTCAGCCGCAGTGAATGGGACGTACAAATCCCCCAAGATGCGCCGGGAGAAATTGGCTTGTTCTCCCGAACCTTTCAGAATATGGCGACTCAACTGAGGGATATTATCGCGAACCTCGAAGAGAAGGTTGCCGAAAGGACTGAAGCACTGCGAAAACGGGCTATTCAGCTCCAAGCATCTGTTGAGGTTGGGCGAGCCGTTGCTTCTGAGCGAGATTTCGAAAAATTGCTCTCAATGGTTACCCACTTAATCAGCGAACGATTTGGATTTTATCATGTTGGGATTTTCCTTGTTGATCCTAAAGGGGAATATGCGTGGCTAAAGGCGGCAAACAGCGAAGGGGGACAACGCATGTTACTCCGGCAGCACCGCCTCAAAGTAAATGAACAAGGAATTGTGGGATATGTGACCGGGACGGGCAAGGCGCGCATCGCCTTGGATGTCGGGGAAGATGCAGTGTTCTTCAACAACCCAGACCTTCCCACCACTCGCTCAGAAATGGCACTTCCGCTCATAGCTCAAGGGAAACTGCTTGGTGCGTTAGATATTCAAAGTGAACAAGGCGGTGCATTCACGGAAGAGGACATTGAGGTCTTAAACGGTATGGCAAACCTGATTGCGGTCGCCATTCAGAACGCTGAACTCTTCGCAGAAAGTCAAGCTGCCCTTGAAGCAACACGGCGCGCCTATCAAGAGATGAGCTTACAAGGATGGATTGAATTAATCAACCGTACCCAACATTCTGCTTATCTTAGCACTCCTTTGAAGAAAATTACGCCGATATCGCTATCCAAAACCCCATTAATTGAAAAAGTATGTCAAACGAAAACGCTTCAACTA
>CAKZNJ010000313.1 GCA_937129505.1 uncultured Anaerolineae bacterium
AAGCTTGCGCGGATGGCTTGCAGATCAGCCTTGCGAGCTTCGATACGCGCCGCTTCACCTGCCTGATCGGGCTGCTTCAGTAACCACTCTGCCAAATCAACCACATTTGAAGCCCCTAGCCGCCCATTTAATTGCTCAGGTTTCCACGGTAAACCGATCAAGAGCAAGCGATCCACCATTTGGGAAGCTTGATGGGCAAATTGGAGTGCTACCAAAGCCCCAAGCCCATGCCCGACAAAAGCCGCCTTACTCACACCCATGGAACATAAAAACTCGCTCACCAACTCAACCTGAGCCGAGAGCGAATAATACTCGGCAACTTTAGCTGTATCTCCAAAACCCCACAAATCGAGCGCATAGGTACGAAACGCAATCGAAGCTGCTTGCATCGCCGGCACCCAATATCGCCACGAACCAACCCAGCCATGTAGAAACAGCACTGGCTTACCCCGCCCGAGAGCCTCATAATGCACAACCTGACTGCGCAGAATGACAACGCTCATCTCAAGCTTTGCCTAGGATCTTATTCACCTGCTCAATCAATTGGTCAGGAGAAAATGGCTTGAGCAGGTATTGCTCAGCTCCAGCCTCTAAGCCATTGCGAATCTCCGTTTCTTGTCCCTTAGCAGATAGAAAAACGACAGGGATTGCCCGTGTTCGCGGATCAGCTTTGATCTCCTTACACACCTCGTAACCAGTTAATTTGGGCATACGAACATCCAAAAGCACCAACTGGGGCTTCTGGGTACGGACAGCTTGCAGAGCTTCTTCCCCATTGCTGGTCAGAATGACTTCGTGCCCGGCAAACTGCAGGGTAAATGCAATCAATTCACGGATATCTCGTTCATCTTCTGCGATTAAGATTTTTGCCATGAGCTCTCTCCATCGACTTCAAGCGGTACCGAGCCACCCGCAAATACAGGTAGGGTAAAAGAAAAAGTGCATCCCTCTCCCTCAATGCCTCGGCTTTGCACCCAAATTTTTCCGCCGTGCATTTCGACTATTTTCTTCACAATCGATAACCCCAAGCCAGTGCCGAACGTTGTCAGGACATGCGGGTTTTCACCGCGGTAAAAGCGTTCAAAGACCCGCTCCTGCAAGGCGGGAGGAATACCCACCCCTTGGTCAACGACATCAATTTGGACAACGTTATCCTGAGGGTGGATAAAAACCTGAACATTGCGCCCGGCATCAGAATATAAATAGGCATTTTCAAGCAAATTATCCAAGATTTGCGTGACCCGCTCAGAGTCCCCTTGGACAAAGGGGATTTGCCCCTCGGTGATTAAGTCAAACTGCATGGGCTTTCCTTCGCGCGCGGCACGCTCGCCAATCACCTTCAGGGACTGCTTGGCAAGGTCAACCACATTCAGCGGCTGCAAACTCAAGTCCACCTTGCCAGCCTCGATCCGAGAGATATCCAACAAATCATTCACCAAAGCAGCCAGCCGTTCCGTGTTGCTGCGGATAATTTCCAAAAAGCGAGTCTGCTGTTCGCTCAAAGCCCCCGCTGCTCCCATGAGCAAAATCTCCACATATCCTTTGATGGAGGTCATCGGGGTACGCAACTCGTGACTGACCGTAGCAACAAACTCAGATTTCAAACGATCAACTTCTACTTGATGAGTGATATCGCGGAAAACCGAGACTGTACCCAGAAACTCATTTCTCCACATTACGGGCGCCAAGTTGACCGCCACGACTTTCCCGTTATCCAGTTCGATTTGCTCAGAATAGACTTCCTCGGCTGAATAGGAAGTAGGTTGTTGCGACCAATTTTGAATCGTCTGCGTCCACATCGTGGCAGCGCGGCCGAACAAACCGCTGAATTGATCGAGATTTTTACCGATCACCTCCTTGCGCGTCAGATTGAGGATCCGTTCTGCTGAGGCATTGAATAGGGTAATCTTCCCCGTTGCGTCGGTCACCAAAACGCCGTCAGCAACTGCCTCTATGATCGCTCTTGTCCGGCTAGTCTCAATCTGCTGGTTACGCAACATCACACCGAGGTCTTCTGCTTGGTCACGGATCAGGCGATAGAGCTCGGCGTTATTGACGGCGATCGCCATTTGATTCGCCGCCGCCGTGATTAAGTCCAACTGCTCGGAGGTAAAATGATTGGGTTGGCGATGGTAGAAGAGCAATGCCCCTAAGGCTTCTTCTCCGACCATCATCGGGACAGCAATGGCGCTGCGATGTTCGCAGGGTTGATCAGGCAATTGAATCCAGCGCGGGTCCTCGCGCACATCGGCGATTAATGCCGGTTGCCGAAACTTGATAACCCAACCCGCTAAGCCATCACCGATGTTAAAGGGCGACACCCGCCCTCCAATGGGGGGTGAGGGGGCATATCCTAAAGAAGCCAGATGGTACAGTTTTCGTGAATCGGAGCGCATCACCATCACAGAGATTTGTTCTGCATCCACCAACTCATTCAAAACGGGTAAAACTTGGTTGAGGACATGTTCCAAATCGAGGCTGGCGGTCAATTCGGTTGCAATGCGTAACAAGATTTGCGTGCGTTGATGTTCAGAAGCTAATTGCACCGTCCGCTCTTGAACCCGCTTCTCGAGATCTTCGGTTAGACTGCGCGTCTCGGCATACAAGCGGGCATTCTGTAAAGCCACCGCCGCTTGATTAATGACCGTGCGAGCTAACTCAACTTTTTCAGCGGCAATCCGCTCCGAAGTATGGGAATAGATTAGCGCCACCCCATGCAAGGTTTCTGCAGTAGCCAGAGGCAAGATCAACAGAGAATGCATCTGGCGCGCTTTGAAAATCTCTGTAAGGGCGTGTAACTCCTCTTCTTGAGCCAAATTCTCGGTGAAATAAGTACCCAAGCTCTCTCGCAAGCGATGGAACAAGGGCACATCCGCGATCCGTAAGGGATATTGGGCTTCTCGTTGCGGATGTTCGGCAAAAAGCAAGGGATGTCTAGCTTCGTCGAAAAGAACGATCATCAAGCCACTGGCGGAGGTAACCTGCAACACTTCTTCAATCGTCAGGTGAATGATTTGCATCGGGTCTAGCGTTTGGCTGAACTCTTGTGAAAGGCGGTTCAACATTGCCAACCGCTGCGTCCGCTCGCTTAGTTCCTGCGTGCGGCTTAGGCTTTCCTGATACAGGCGGGCATTCTCCAACGATACTGCCGCCTGAGAAGCGAACGTGGTCGCGATTTGCACCGTCTCCGGATTGAAAAAGCCAATCTCCTGCCGTTCAAGCGCAATCACTCCCAAAACTTTCCCGCCCACCGCCAACGGCAACCCCAACCATGAGCTGGGCAATTGATCGCCAAATTTGGGGAAACGGAGGTCTAAGAGCGTGTTGGGCACATGAATTGGTTGCGCCGTGTGAATCATCTCGGCCAACAATTGGCTGTCTTCTATCGCAACCGTCAAGCCAACACGTTGTTCTTGATCGGCAAAACCGCGCGCCGCTACGACGATCATCTCATTTTCATCTCTCACCCACAAGGTTCCAGTGTCATATTGAACGATAGCAGCCAAATCATCCAATAAGGAGTCAAGCAACTCGGCTGGCTGCAACTTGGCGGTGATGGTTGCCGAAACATCCGTAAGTGCTTGAAGCTGGATTGCTCGCTGACGAGAAGATTGAAACAGGCGCGAGTTTTCCAAATGTAAGGCGGCTTGTTGGCATAATGAAGTGGCTAATGCCATGTCTTCCCGGCTAAA
>CAKZNJ010000314.1 GCA_937129505.1 uncultured Anaerolineae bacterium
CGTATGAGGAACTGCGTCAGACCGTCCTGCGTACGATCAGACGGGGAGGCAAAGTGATTATCCCTGCGTTCGCCGTAGGCCGCACCCAAGAGATTGTATATTCCTTGCATCGGATGATCAATGAGGGTGAGCTGCCGCCTTTGCCCGTCTATGTCGATAGCCCTTTGGCAGTTAACGTTACCGAAATTTTTCGTCAGCACCCCGAATGCTTTGATGAAGAAACCCGTCAGTTCATCCTAAGCGATCGCCACCACGAATTGTTCGGCTTTCATCGTCTGATCTATGTCCGCAGTGTCGAAGAGTCGAAAGCGCTGAATGAGCGCTGCGAACCGATGGTCATCATTTCCGCTTCTGGTATGGCAGAGGCAGGACGCATCTTACACCACCTGAAGAACAACATCGAAGACCCCCGTAACACCATTCTCATCGTATCGTGGCAAGCCCCCAACACCTTAGGCCGCCGTCTGGCAGATCAGGAAAAGCAGGTGCGCATATTCGGCGAAGAGTATTTCCGCCAAGCTGAAGTAGTAACGATTGGCGGATATTCTGCCCATGCCGGTCAACCCTTTCTCCTGCAGTATGCGCAAGCAGTAGCCAATCAAGCAAAACGCATCTTCCTCGTTCACGGCGAGCCACGCGCTGCAACAGTCTTAATGGAAAAATTCGCCGAAAACAACATTCAGCGGGTTTCCTACCCAACTCTCCAACAACGGTTCACGCTACCCCAACCTTAAATTTAAATTTTTAAGTTGACAAACCGACAAATTTATGCTAACATCTTTCCTTAGAAACGATTGCGCAACCGATTTATAGGTAGGGGAAGAATTTTTTAAGAAGAAAAGATAAGGAAGGGCTGATGAACCGTGTCACAATTAATGAGGTTGCCAAGCGAGCCGGGGTCTCCAAATCAACAGTCTCTCATGTTTTAAATAAGACGCGGGCGGTCGAAGAACCAACGCGGCAAAAGGTATTGAAAGCGGTGGAAGAACTGGGCTACCGTCCCAGTCTTGTCGCTCGCAGCTTAAAATCTAAGCGCACCAATACAGCCGGCTTGTTAATTTCTGACGTTAGCAATCCCTTCTACCCCGATGTCATCTTGGGGGTTGAAGAAGTTGCATTTACCGAAGATTATTCCATTTTCTTGTGCAATACCAATTACGATTTAGAGCGGGGTTTGAAACTGGTGCAATCGCTGGTGGACAAATCGGTTGATGGAATTATGTTTATGTCCAGCAGCATGAGCATGGAGATGGTTCAGGAAGCCGTAGAAAATCGAATCAAAGTGGTCGTTTTGGACTGGGAGGAGAGCAACCTGCAGGAGATGGCTTCAACCATCACGATCAACTTTGAGATCGGAATTCAACAAGCAATCCGTCACTTGGTTGAGTCTGGACATCGACGAATCGCTCATATCAGCGGCCCCCTAAATTTGTGGACAGCTCGAGTGCGCAAAAATGCCTTTCTAAAAGCGCTAGAGCAAAGCGGCGTAGATCCAAGCCAAGCGGTCATCATCGAAGGAGACTTGCGCATTGAAGGTGGCCGCAAGGCATTTGAACAGCTTATTAAGCTGACACCCAGACCGACTGCTGTTGTAGCTGCCAACGACTTAACCGCCTTAGGAGTAATCTGGGCGGCTCGCAATGCCGGTCTTGACTTGCCAAAAGATCTCTCGGTGGTCGGCCTAGATGACATCGATTTAGCCAGCAAAGTATCCCCATCTTTATCCACCATTGCCCTGCCCAGACGAGAAATCGGTCGCTTAGCAATGCGCACGTTGTTGGAGATGATTGCGCAGGGCAAAGATGCCGAGAAATCACGCCTGACGGTTGACACCACCTTCGTGCTGCGTCAATCCACGGAGCGCGTTCGGTGACTTTTCACCTACAAGGAGAGAGGAGGTGATGTGCCGGAAAAGGTTTCTGCCGATAGTTCTCGACAATCCCGAACCGATTTTTTTATTTTCTTGATGGAGGAGAACCTATGAAAAAACTATCTATCCTGATGCTGGTTGTCATGCTTGTCGGCGCTCTGTTGACCGCCTGCCAGCCTGCTCCAGCGACCCCCGAAAAGATCATCGAGACAGTGATCGTTGAAAAAGCTGGGGAGACCATTATTCAGGTCGTCACCCCCACACCAGCTCCCAAACCCAAACGGCTGGAGATCTTCCACTGGTGGACGGCGCCCGGTGAGCGCGAGGCAGCCGATGCGATGTTCGCTGCCTTAAAGGCTAAACATCCCGACATCGAGATTGTCGAAAACCCCGTGCCAGGGGGTGGTGGCGTCAGCCATCGGGTCGTGCTGCAATCGCGAATTATCGCCGGCATACCACCAGACACGTTCCAGACCCTCGGTGGAGCTGAGCTTAAGAACTACGTTGATAGCGGCGCCCTTCAACCGCTGGATGACTTGTGGGCAGAGCTTGAGTATGACAAGGTGATCCCCGGTCCGCTCGCCAAGGCTGTTACCGTGGACGGCCATCCCTATGTTGTGCCCTTGAACATGCACATTCAAAACATCCTTTACTACAATCTTAAGCTGTTCGAAGAGCTTGGACTGAGCGCGCCGATGAAATTCGATGATCTCCTAGCGGCTTGCGAAGCCATCAAGCAAGCCAAACCTGATATGGTTTGCTTGGGGCTCGGCTCGAAGGAAAAATGGGGCGACGCTTTTGTCTTCGACAGCATCCTGCTCGAAGAGGGTGGGCCAGAATATTACGTGAAACTGTTCAAGGGCGAGATCGATGTCGCCAATGACCCTGTCTTCCGGGCCTCTCTGGAGAAATTCCAGAAATTGATCCCCTATATCAACTCTGATCACGCTGGTTTGACATGGGATCAATCGGTCGCTTTGGTAGGCTCCGGCAAAGCCGCCATGGTGATCATGGGCACTTGGGCGATCGGTGCCTTCGTTAAGGGTTCCAATTGGCAACCGGGTGTCGATTTCGGCGCCGTGACCTTCCCGCAAGTGCCTGAGCGGATTTTGCTCTTCCACCCCGACTGCTATGGCTTAGCCACCAACGCACCCAACCCAGAAGAGACCCTCGCCTGGCTGCGGGTGGTCGCCTCGCCTGAGCTGCAGATCCCGACCGATGTAACCCAAGGCGGACTCTTCGCCCGCACGGACATCGCCCCCACCGAATTCCCAGATCCCATCCGCCAGGAGCTGCAGACCTACGTTAGCCAGAATCCAGACAAGCTGATCCTTGACCAGCACGGCAGCATCCTGCCCGCCACCGCTCAGCCCATCTATTGGGACATCATCTCAGCTTTCCTCGCTCAACCGGATATCGAGAAAGCGATCACCGAAACCGCCAATCTGATGGTCACCTACGGAGTCAAGGAAGCCTCTGCATGGTATCAGTGGCCATAATCCCCATGATGGGCAAAGCAGGGTAAGCATGAGCAGGTAGGGATGCTCACTTGCATC
>CAKZNJ010000315.1 GCA_937129505.1 uncultured Anaerolineae bacterium
GTAATACTTCAGCGGGCATTCCATCCCCAATTAACCGTCCTTCTTTCATCACAAGCAGTCGTTCGGCAATGGTCAGCATAAACTCAACATCATGGGTGACCACCAAGATCGCCATCCCTTTTGCTTGGCAAGACCGCAGCAAATTTCCCAGTCTTGCTTTGGCTTGCTCATCTAATCCCCGCGTCGGTTCATCAAGCAATAAGACCTGCGGCATGGTGATCAAGATCGCCCCTAAAGCAACCCGCTGACGCTCACCGACGCTCAAATCGCGCGGGTAACGCTCGGCGAATGTTGCCAATCCTAGCCCTTCCAAAAGCTCTTCTACCTTCTGTTTCTCTGCCGACAAACCATGATTGCGCAGCGTTAGCATCAATTCTTCCTCCACCGTCTCCGAAAACAGAAGCGCATTGGGGTCTTGGGGTAGATAGCCAATGAACCGACACCTTTCCTCGGTGGAGAAAGGGCGTAAATCCCTGCCTTGCAATCGGATTTGTCCCTCCCGTAGGGGGACTAAACCAAGAATTGCCCGCAAAAGGGTAGTCTTTCCTGCTCCGTTCTCTCCCATTAAACATGTAATTTGCTTAGGAAAAAGTTGTAAATTTAGGTTTGACAAGACCTGCTTTGCCCCATAGGAAACGCTTGCTGCCTCAACTGACAGAATCGGTGGATCAGGCTCTGGGAGACGAGTCTGAATAGCTGGAGAAGGGGAAAATCGATCTAAAGAGTCCAATCCCAAATTCTGAATCATCTGCCGCCCTTCGCCAACGCTAAGCGGCAATGGCTGATACCCCAAGCTCTTGCCAAGTTGAACAACCGCAGGAGCGGGATCAACGGTAAGTAAAATTTTGCGAGGGTCACCTGATTCGATTGGCCTTTGGTCGCCTGGAAGGTAGATCAGTTGATCGGCGAATTGTAATAGGCGGTCAAGACGATGCTCTGCAACGAGAATAGTTAGCTCACGTTTTTGCGCTAGCCGGTAGAGAAAGGTCAAAAGATCTTCCGCTGCTTTGCCATCTAACTGTGAGGTTGGTTCGTCCAATATAAGGATGGAGGGGGATAGAGATAAGACAGTAGCTATTGCTACTTTTTGCTTTTCGCCTCCCGATAGACTATCCAAACGCCGCTGGCGGAGATGCAAGATTCCTAGCGACTGCAAAACTCGTTCGATGCGCTGAGCAATTTCGTAAGGAGCAACAGCAGCATTTTCCATGTTAAAAGCGATCTCATCCTCGACATTATCCAGAATAAATTGCGTTTCCGGGTCCTGAAAGACAAAACCCACCTGATGGCTCATCTGGGCTGGCCCAACCTGAACGGGATTTACTCCCTGAACTCTGATCTCCCCTTGAACATAGCCGCCGCTAAAGTGAGGTACCAGGCCGTTTATCAATCGCAGGAGAGTGGATTTTCCGCTTCCTGATGGGCCGCACACCAAGCAAAAACATCCTGCGGGGACGGTGAAATTCGCCTCATGAATCACCCATTGAGGTGGTTTTTGGTAAGAAAAGGAAACAGCCTGAAAACGAATCATGGCTTAATGAAAGCTGCAATGATCAGGGGGCTTAAGATTCCGAAGAAGAGACAAGCGACCAGCGGATCAAAAGGGGGCAAACTCAGGCGTAGATAAGGGGTATAAAAAAGCAGTTGTCCCCCCGCAAAAAAATAATTGAAAACGAGCAAACCGATCGTCGAAAAACTACCAATAACCGCTAATCCATCCCGAAAGCGAAAAGATATGGATCGGTAAACGGTGTAACGCACCTGTCTTGCCGCAGTGATGAATAGCAAGCCAAAGATCAGTAGTCCCCCCCAGAAAAGCAGATTCGCCACCCAGCCCGGCAATCCCCAGAAGCGAGATAACCATCCCGCCATCAACAAACCAAAGCTGCCCAAAAAGGCACTGCGAATCATTGTCTGATGGGAAGAGGGAAACGACTGCAGAAAGCCGCGAGCAGTCATTACTTCGGCTAATTGAAAACCATGTTCTAGGGAACTGATCAAAAGCGGGATTAGCAAAGCAAGGCTGTCCCTGATGCCCGTGCGCCGCTGGCCGCGAATCGCCTGTGCTTCGCGGATTTTTTGATATTCTTGTTGTAGAAAGGGGATAAAGGTCACTGCAATAGAACCAACAATCGCTAGCGAATGAAAAGTCCGCGGCAGCATTCGAATGAAAGAAGGAACGGATACATTCTGATGAAAAACCCAGAAAGTCAAAAGGATCACGCTCAACCCCAATCCATTTGTCGCTCCATAAACCACTGCTTCCCAAGTAATATGTCCGCTTAAGTAAGGAATACTGCCCGGAATGACGAGGAGGACATTTTCCCCAACATGCACAGTCAGAGCATTAAATAGCGCTCCTAGCGGTACAACGGTCAAGCTGAGCCAGAAAGGAAAGGGAGCACTTCCCCCTCTTGGCTCCCCCATGCCTCCAGCGGCATGCACGATCGCCACACACAACCAAACCACCACCAAGTAGAGAGGATTGCGCGTCATCGAGACGCACAACAAGATCGTTGTTATCCAAGTTAGCCATACCCATGCATGAAAACGTGTCGGCACGTGTCCTTCTGGCATTTGGTCATCCCTCCGCCGGTATATAGACGAAGGTGAACCTTTCGTGAAAGCGGCGCAGCACTCGCAAGGTCGCCGGTGCGAAGAAAATAATTAACAAAACATTCCCAAAAGCACGACCGAGATCCCAGATCAGGGAGGTCAGCACATAAAACATTCCATAACGGGCAAGCGTTTCACTGAGGGATATCCCCGGTTGCCAGTACTGATCAGCCGGCCCGATTATGAAGGGCCATGACCATAGGTTCATGATTGCCCCGTATAGAAATCCCCACAAGGCACCAAAAATAGCCAGAACAATGATCTCACCCCGTTTTTCTTCCCAGCCTAACCATTTAATCGAAGGGGTCAAACTCGCTGCACTCATACCCACCCACCCGGCAGTAAACATCTGACTTGGCAGCCACGGTCCAATCCCGCCGGTCAGGATGGCTGAGACGAACAACGTCATGGCGCCCATCAAAAAGCCAAATTTTGCTCCATACAGATAACCGGCTAAAATGATCAAGAAAAAGATCGGGCTGAAGCCGCCCGGTCCGGGCACAGCCAGCTCGAGGTAACGCAAAACGGAATTTAAGGCAACTAAAACCCCCATTAAAGCTACAAGTCGGGCATTGGAAGCGCTTTGCTGGGCTTCGTAGAGCAGCGCAATCACGCAAAAGCCAAGGACCAGCGTCATCATCAAGGGCATCTCGCCAATACGGATACTCGCCGGGCTGGGGGTTTGTTCAAAATTGGGCAGGAAAAAGGGATACAGAAACGAAAAGCAACCCATGCCTGTGCTGGCAGCGATCACTAAGGCGCTCATCAACCGATTCCATCTTGCCGTCTTCATTAAGCCCCTCGTCTGCGCATCAAGACCACTAACAGACCGAGAAGGCCCCCAACGATCGCAAAAAAGAAAGCATAGGCAAAATCTAGACCACCCAAGCCAAGATTGGTCAAGGAGGCGCTTGCTGAAGTCTGATTTTCACTTTCGGTAGGCGCTTGCTGACGGCTGGCTTCGGCAGCCGTGGCGGTCATTGAGATGGATTGCAGGTCAAAGCTGAGCTCGGTTTGATTGGCTGCCACTGGTAGTTGAGCGGTTTGGGCAGGTACTACCGTGGTTGCTGCCACCAACATCCCAAAGGGCAGGGTTATCGTAGGCGAGGGGGTCAAAGAAGGCGTTTGCCTAGTCGTTGCTACCAAGGTAGGGGTCAAAGAAGACGTTCGCCTAGTCGTTGCTACCAAGGTAGGGGTCAAAGTTGGTGTGAGAGTGAATGATGCTGGCGTTGGTGAAGCGCTAGGCAAGGGAGATGGGGTAAAGGTCGCTGAAGGCAGCGGTGTATACGTGAAGGTGGCTGTCGGCGGGGCAGAACAGATTTCTTCGAAGGTGAAGCGCGGCGGAGGAGTACGACCATCTCCCCAACTCCAACCTTCCACTTCGCCAGACATAACCATGTAGTTACTGGCTCCCCGATTCGAGTATTCCCAGCGGCCACCCTTTAGATGCCAGTAAGACCAATAGAGGTTCTCTCCAGTGTTGAATTTGCACCAGCAATCATTTGCCGGGCAACCTAGCCCACCAATGGCACAAACTGCCATCCCCATTCCGCTCGGCGAGCCCACCACATTAACATCGGCTGCTACAAGCACATCCCACCCGCTCGGATTGGGCTGTGTCAGCGTTACGCATTTCTTCTCCACCACGCCGTTCTCATATTGCACCACCAAGCCCACTTGAACGGGGGTTTGAGCTAGGCTGGGAAAAGGAATCATACTTAACGCAAAACCCGCCAAAATAACGGCAACCAAAAAAAGCAAACTGGAAGATCGACGCTTGCCCCACTGGTCCTTGCTTCGATGGGTAGAGGTGAGGGGATTTTGTCCCCTCGCTCTCCATCCGGCAGACAGGAACAGGTATCTAAACTTAACTACAGAATGAATGTGGTTCATCATCCGCATCGTGCAAACCAGTCAAAACCTCTCTGGACGAGGCGCGTATCATCTCTTATCGCTGGATCAGCGGCAGGAATATAGTTTTACAAGCCTCGATTTCAGCTTTGGTATAGGGTGCCGGCCTTCCTAAAAGGGCAGGAATCACTTGTTGGGTGGCAAGCAGATTAGAACCCATTGTTGGTTGCCATTCGAAACTGCCGTTGGTCAACTGAACCGTTGCCAAAAAATCAAATGCGGTTTTACCGTTCTTCGTCCAAGCTGCAGAGGTTGGGTCCTGTCCTACAGCATAAATCGCTTGCAGGACATAAGCTGTCGAATTGGTGTCAGAGTCAGTACCCCAACTTGAGTCAGGATCATAGGTGAACCCCCCATCGTTATTTTGAGCGCTCTTAAGAAAGGTTAACGCTTCGTTTATCACCGGCTCGCTTGGATCAACTCCTGCAGCTACTAACGCTTGAATAGCCAAAGCGGTCGTGTTGGTATCGGCCGTCCAACCGCTTGACCATTCCCACCCTCCACCAGTTAAAGCCAGACTTTTGAGATAGTTAACTGCGTCCGCAGGAACCGTCTCACTGAGTGCAGCGGTACCGAGGATTGCCCACGCTTGTGGACCGGCACTCGAATGATATTGCCCTGTGTCAGAATTATAAAAATCTGGCGGGGTCTGAGCTGCAAAAGACAGACACAACCGACCAGCGCTTCCTCCAACGGCAAACTTACCCGCAGCACCAGCTCCGCTCTGCGTAAAAGATGCACCATTCGCCATCATGTAGCCAAGCATGGAAGCGCTGTTTCCATCTTTCCGCCAATCTGCGGCTTTGTAATGGTTGGCGCCGATCGCCAATAAGCTCTCGACGGAACTAGGGGCTGCGCTGCTCGGTGAGCCATAGCCACCATCGCTGTTCTGTTGTCCCTTCAGCCATTGCAGAGCATTCCATGCCCGCTCTAATTGGGGATAGGGGACAATCGGAGTACCTCCCCATTCACCCCAACGCCAACCATCAATATCATTGTTGGCGCGAGAGGTGTTATCTGCTCCGCTAGTATGACTTTGCCAGCTACTGCCATCCCAATACTCATAATTCCAAAATTTGTTCGGGTCACAAAAAC
>CAKZNJ010000316.1 GCA_937129505.1 uncultured Anaerolineae bacterium
GAGGGTAAGTTGCTTATTGGCTGCGACAAGGACGCCCTCACCCCTAACCCCTCTCCCAGGGGGAGAGGGAGAAAGAAATCAGTATTATCTCCTTGGGGAGGCTTTGAATGAGTGTTGATTTGGTTGTCTTCATCGGATTGGCGCTTGTGGCGATTCTCTCTGCTTTGGGGATGTTGTTCAGCCGCAATGCCATCTATTCCGCCCTATACCTGATCTTCAACTTCTCAACGGTGGCAGTGTTCTATCTCTTGCTCACCGCTCCCTTCATCGCTTTAGCCCAAATCACGGTTTACGCCGGCGCGATCATGGTTTTGTTCTTGTTTGTCATCATGTTGTTAGGGGCAGAGCAAACCGGCCGCACCCCTCCAACGTGGTGGATGCAGCCGCTCGCCCTCAGCTTGGCGGGGATTCTGATTCTGGAGGCGCTTTACATCATCTTCACCCACCGCACCAGTTTCCCCGCTCTGCGCGCCGCAGTGGGGGATCTGGGCAACCCCTTGCAAATCGGTGAGCTGCTATTCAGCAATTATCTGCTGGCGTTTGAGGCAATCGCCTTGCTCCTTTTGGTCGCAGTCATTGGCGCAATTTTCCTCAGCCGCCACCAGCGAGTGCGCTAACTTCTTTTGGAGGCAATCCAGCTTATGGTGCCGATCTACTATTATGTCGCTCTTCCTGCGGTTCTTTTTACCCTCGGGGCGCTGGGAGTCCTGATCCGACGCAACGCTATCATTATCTTTATGTCGGTTGAACTAATGCTCAACGCCGCCAACCTTGCCTTTGTCGCCTTTGCTCGCCTACACGGCGGATTGAGCGGGCAAATCTTCGTCTTTTTCGTCATGGCGGTAGCCGCCGCCGAAGTGGCAGTTGGGTTGGCGCTGATCGTCAAGATCTTCGAGACCAAGCACAGCATTGACATCGACCAGTTGAACATGATGAAAGGGTAGTTGCGGAGAAGCTTATGCTCATCAGTGAAACAGCAACAGCAAGTTTTACCTTCTTTCCCCTTGCGCCTTTGGTGCTCTTCTTTCCGCTCCTCGGCTTGCTGATTAATGTTATTTGGGGCGGTCGCTTGCCAGAAAAGGCAATCGGCGGCATAGCCAGCGGCGCCGTGGGTTTGTCTTTATTGGTTGCATTCCTGCAAATGGTCTCCCTGTTTGCTCACCCCGACGGGACGGTTATCCCCCTTGTCGATTGGATCAATATAGGCACACTGAACATCGGCTGGGGAATTCAGGTGGACACTCTCTCAGTCACCATGATGCTGGTCGTTTCAGGGGTGGGCTTACTGATTCATATTTACGCCATTGCTTATATGCATGACGATGTCCGTTTAAACGGCGATCCCAGCCGCTATCGCCGCTTTTTTGTCTTCTTCAACCTGTTTATCCTCGCCATGATGACCTTGGTCAGCGCCGACAACTACCTCATGCTCTTTGTCGGTTGGGAGGGGGTAGGCTTGTGCTCCTACCTGCTGATCGGCTTTTGGTACGACAAAGGCAAGGATGGGATAGGCAATGCCTTAGCGGGGAACAAGGCTTTTATCACCAACCGCGTGGGCGATTTTGGCTTCCTGCTGGCGGCTCTTACGATGTTCGGCCTTTTCCGCAGCTTTCGCTTCGATGAGGTCTTTGCGCAAGTCGAACAAGTTGCCCAGCTGTTACCGTTTGGTATCTTGCTCATCACCATTTTTATGCTCATTGGTGTCACAGGCAAATCAGCACAACTGCCCTTATACGTTTGGCTTCCCGATGCGATGGCCGGTCCGACCCCTGTCTCAGCCCTGATTCACGCCGCAACCATGGTGACTGCAGGGGTGTATCTGATCGCCCGTTCCC
>CAKZNJ010000317.1 GCA_937129505.1 uncultured Anaerolineae bacterium
TTTCGGGAGGAAGGATTCCCTCTTGTTCTAAGCGACGGCGTGAGATGAGTAGGGGATCGCGGCGTTTAAACTGCTCGACCTCTTCCCGGGTGCGATAGGAACGATCGTCGTCATCGGATGAGTGCGGGGTGATTCGATACACTTTTGTCTCGACAACCGTCGGTCCTTGGCCGCTTCGAGCGCGGTCGACAGCTTCTTTCATGACCTGATATACAGCCAGAAAATCCATCCCATCCACCGCAATACCGGGCAATCCCAAGCCCAGCGCTTTATCACAAGCATTGGCTACTGCCATTTGTTGACGTTGATGCACCGAGATGGCATAAAGGTTGTTGACGATGATAAAGACCACGGGCAGTTTATGCACCGCCGCCCAGTTTACCCCTTCGTACCATTCTCCTTGTGAGGTGGAACCTTCACCCACGCTGGTGATCACCACCTTGTCTTCACCGCGCAATTTGATCGCTAAGCCAATGCCGGCTGCGTGCGAAGTCTGGGTGGCAACAGGGGAAGAATGGCTGATCACATTCGCTCGCTTCAAGCTCCAATGGCTGGGCATCTGGCGGCCGCCAGAGCAGGGATCGCCTCTCTTGCCCATCAGACTCAACATGAATTCGCGCGGCGTATAGCCGAGAGCTAACATCAGGGTCAGATCGCGATAATAGGGGGCAACCCAATCGTAGCCGCGGCGGATGGCGTAAGCCGTCCCGATTTGAGCGGCTTCATGACCAATCGCAGAGATGTGAAAGGTTATCTTCCCTTGGCGATGCAACGCCCAAGCCCGTTCGTCCAAGCGGCGGGATAATAGCATCGTCCAATACATTTCCAGCAGAGTCTCCTCTGGAAGTGGTAAACCCATATCTCCTCCTCCGACAAGACAGACCACATACCTTATATTTGTACCACTAATGTCTAAATTGGGGAATGGCAGAATGCGTTTTACAGCTGGCGGATCGCTGCTGGCGATGTCAATGAAAGACGTTTTCAAGAACAAGCGAAGTGCATTATAATTATTTTAAGAGGTTTTCAAGATGACATTGCGGCAAGCAAACTCGCGTGGTTGTTTCATCTGTGGCTTAGAGAATCCTGTAGGGCTTCATCTCGTCTTTTACGAAGAGCAACCGGGGGAGATTTTTGCCGAAGTTGTCCTTAAAGCGCAGTATGAGGGATTCCCCGGTATGGCACATGGGGGTGTGGTGGCGGCGATGTTAGACGAAGCTTGTGGACGGGCTCTGATGGGCAGTGACCCCCAAAAGCCCCGTTTTATGTACACCGCCCGTTTAGAAATCCGCTACCGTCAGCATGTTCCGCTCAACCAACCCTTGTGCTTGCGGGGCAAAGCGCTAAAAGACCGCGGGCGGATGGCAACCGCCGCTGCCTCGCTTTCGACACAAGATGGAAAATTGCTGGCGGAGGCAGAAGCTCTGCTGGTTGATGTCCCAGCGCAGGATTATCAAGGGGTTGATTTGGAAAGCTTTGGTTGGAAAGTCTATCAGGAGGAGCCAAAATGATCATCGAATATCATCGCCCCCAAACGATTGCGGAGGCGATCGAATTACTCCAACGCAACCAACCGCTAAGCTACCCGCTTGGCGGCGGCACAGCCATTGACCTGAAAGGCGATGACCCGATCGCAGTGGTTGATTTACAATCTCTGGGCTTGGATACGCTTGAACGGCAGGGGAATCTGCTCCAAATCGGAGCTATGGTAACCCTACAGCAGTTAATGGAAAGCCCTGAGATACCGCCTGCGCTTGGGGATGCCATTCGCCATCAAGCCAGCTATAACTTGCGTCACATGGCAACCGTGGGGGGCAGTTTGGTGAGCGCGGAT
>CAKZNJ010000318.1 GCA_937129505.1 uncultured Anaerolineae bacterium
TGTTCTTCGAGGATGGCGATTCGTTGGCGATATTCAAGGACTAATTCAGCTTGTGTCATGCGTTGGTTTTGAATCTCCGCCAGGCGGATTTCTATCTCTTGCAGCCGCGCCCGGCGCTCTTCCTCTTCATTCAGTTCACTCTCGATTTCTTTGAGGTTATCGTTGATCAGCTTGATTTCATCTTCGGCATTCTTGCGCTGTTCAATAGCGCGCTGTTTGTATTCCTCCCAAATTTCCAAGCCCAGCACATTGCTGAGGATTCTCTTGCGGTTTGTGGGGGTTTGCGTGGTAAATTGATCTGCTTTGCCCTGTAAGAAAAACGAAGCGTTGATGAAGGTTTCGTAGTCGAGATGTAATATCTTACAAATTTGGGCTTGCGTATCGCGCATGGTGCGCTCGGTTAGGCTGCGCCACCGTACATTGGACAAGCTCTCTCTGTCCAATGGATCGGGGATGGTCTCAGGCAGGGCAACTTGGAATTCCAGACGGGTGGTCGCATTTTTGGGGCGCGTGCGCTGGATGCGGTAAAGATTGTTCTCATATTTAAAGATCAGCACCACTTCGGCCGCCCTGACCTCCGGATGAGAGTGGATGATTGTATCGTCCGATTTGCGAGCGATGCCGAAGAGTGCCCAGGTGATGGCGTCAAATATGCTCGATTTTCCTGCCCCATTTGCCCCGGAGATGCATGCTACGTCAATTGGCGTGAAGTCAATCTCGGTTGGTTTTTGGTAGGAGAGAAATCCACTTAGCGACAGAAGAAGCGGTATCATTGCTCCATCTCCCGTTCAGTTGTAAAGATCTGGTCAGCCAAAGAAAGCAAATCGTCGATTTCTTCGGCTTGGTTGTGGGTGGCTTGGAGATAAATCTTCAGCAAATCCCGAGGAGACAAATTGCTGATCAGCAGATCGTCAGGGAGTCGCGTACGGCTGTTGAGCAATGGACGCCTGACAAGATGGAACTCAAAGGTATTTGCCGTTGCCTGTCTGAGGGTTTGTTCGTCAATCACTACCTGCATGTCTAGGGGGTACTCAATGACCAGCCGCACGATGGCATCTTGTAATCGCTCAGGAGGGGGAAGGGTATTGAGGAGCTTTTGCATGGCGGTGGCTGGATCTTCCAAGCAGCAACGGACATCGATTAGGGGGCGGATGTTCTCAAGTTTTCGCCAGTAAACGCGGGTCTTGCCGCGATCGATTTCGGCAATGACGTAGAATTTTTCGTCTTTCGCTTCCCCAAAATCCACCCGTTCGATTGAGCCGGGGTAAATTATGGGAGGATGATTCCCTTGATTGAGGTCCTGGGCGAGATGGATATGGCCTAACGCCACGTAGTCCAACCGCGGATCGCGAAGTAGGTTTGCGTTGAGGACGAGATCGTTTCCTAACATTACGGAGCGCTCAGCGCCGTACTTTGCCCCTTCCACCGTGGCATGGGCGGCAAAGATAGTCGGCAAAGCGGGATCGATTTGTTGGAACCATTCCGAGAGAATCAACCGCAAGCGCTGGTCAACCGCCTCGTCAATTTTCTTCAGCTCAACCGTGCTTAATTCCAAGTTGGCGATCAACCTCGAGCGGGATAACCAGGGCAACGCCATAATTTGGACAGGTAAGCCGCCCAAATCGCTTGAGCGGATCAACGTGGGTTTATCGACCACATAAACGTAAGGTACCTCAAGAGTCTCAAAGGAATCTAAGGCATGAGCCCGACCTAAAGCCGGCGTCATGTCGTGGTTGCCAACGACCAAGATGGTAGGAATCTTGGCGCGCGAGAGCTTCATAATCCTCTTTCCCCATTCGCGTTGAAAGGTGGGGGAAGGATTGCGGTCTTTGAAAGCATCGCCGGCAAACAAGACTAGATCAACCCCTTCGTTGATAGCAGCTGTGATAACTTCGTCGAGAGATTTGAGGAAATCCAAAACCCGCAAGGGTAAGTTGGTTTGGGCATCGTGCTTGCCAAAGTTTGCCAAGTCTATGTGAGCATCCGCAAAATGCAGAACTCTTACCATGTTACTCCTCCCCTTGAGCTTCTACATCGAATGGCAATGGATTCTTGAGTAGGTTTTGTCTTTTGATCGAATTGCCGTGACGGATTTGAAACCAATCGAAATCACGGGCGACAATCGTGTTAGGGAAAATTGCCTGAGCCTCCTCGAGAACATCTCTTTCGCGGTAGCGCCGCGAGATATGGGTTAGAATGAGGTGCTTGACGTTCATTTCGATTGCTAAATGGGCAGCTTGGGCAGCAGTTAGGTGGGCAAATTGTCCTGCCATCTCAACTTCGGGTTCCAAATAGGTGGCTTCAATGACCAAAGCATCTACATCTCGACAGGCTTCGGCGAGGTTATCGGTGCGCCCGACATCGCCAATGTGGACAATTCGAGTGCCTTTTTTCTCTTCACCCAACACTTGATCAGGATGG
>CAKZNJ010000319.1 GCA_937129505.1 uncultured Anaerolineae bacterium
GGGGTTACAGGCGAACGGGTGGATTATAATCAAGCCCTTTGGAAGTGTCAATAATTGGGTGTTTTACGAAAACATCGGTGGCTGATTTGTCATGTCCATTTCCTGTCGAGTTTTGAGAATATTTCGTAGGTGAGTTCATTTGTGAGATTGTAAATATTAATTTTTTATTAATTCCTAAACAGATACTTGACTCGGCGGGTCGTTTTAATGTATAAACTTTGTCAGTAAGAATATAGCTGGTAGCGGTGATGTGTGCAGCTTAGCTTCAATTGGGGCACTGCTTCCAAGGTGGATGCTGTGCTTTTTCTTATCTTACGAGCGAGAAAGGATGATTTTAGTACTTGATTTTCTCTTGTTTAAAGTGTATTCTGTAGATAACCCAGAAGGAATGGTAGATGAGTTCTATGTTAGATGAAAATTTGCTAAACGCTTTGAGCGAACGAGAAGATGATGAAAATAATGCGATTGCTCGCCTGATCGAATTGGGCCGACAGAAATCGTATGTTACCATCGACGATATACTAAGCTTCTTCCCTGAAGCGGAACAAGATGTCGACCAACTTGAAGAGGCTTTTGCTGCCTTATTAAGTGCCGGTATTCCATACGTTGATGATGCCAGTTTAGTCGGGCCGACAGACGAGGAATTGAGTGAAGAAGAAACGGAAGACGAATTACATCCACATTTGGTAATTGACGATAATTATCTAGCGAACATTGATACGGATGATACGATTGGTCTATACCTCAAGGAAGTCGGGCGCGTTCCGCTTTTAACAGCAGAAGAAGAGGTTGAGCTATCGCAAAGAATAGAACGGGGGCGGCTAGCTCGCGAAGAGTTGGCGCGCGGTAACGTCAGCCCTCGCCGTAGAAAGGAACTGCAAGCGCTGATCGAGGATGGTTGGGCAGCGCGTGAACATTTGATCACAGCGAACTCACGCTTGGTCATTAGTGTGGCTAAGAAATATATGGGACGGGGTGTTCCCTTTCTTGATCTGATTCAAGAGGGAAACATTGGATTGATTCGCGCTGCAAAAAAGTTCGATTATCGGCGCGGTCACAAATTTAGCACGTACGCTACTTGGTGGATCCGACAAGCGGTCACTCGGGCGATTGCTGATCAAGGGCGGACGATACGCGTTCCGGTACACATGGGAGATCAAATCAACAAGCTGCTACGGGTTCAACACCAATTAACTCAGCGTTTGGGACGCGACCCCACGGTGGAAGAGTTGGCTAATGCTCTAGATGTGCCGCCCCAAAAGGTTGAAAATATGATTCAGGTGGCACGAAGACCGCTCTCGCTTGAAACTCCAACGGATGATGAGGAAGATTCTGTCTTGGGTGATTTCATACAAGATGAGGAAGTATCCGCTCCAGATGAAACGGCCACATATAATCTCTTGCGAGAGCATCTAGACGCAGTGTTAAATAGTCTGCCTCCTCGCGAGGTGCGAATTCTGCAATTGCGCTACGGATTGTTAGATGGTCAGGCGTACACACTGGAAGAAGTAGGTAGAAAGATGGGTGTCACCCGAGAGCGCGTGCGCCAAATCGAAGCACAAGCTCTAAGTCGCCTACGTCATCCTTCAATACGAAGAAAGTTGCGCGAGTACCTGGGATGATCGGAGAGCCGGCTTCAGATTTGAAGCCGGTTTTTTATGGCGTTTTCTTCTCAAGTATCAACAGACCGTCACTGCCGTAAATGTCGGACTCGATCTTATGGGCTAATTTATATAACTGCCAGAAAATCTTGCTTTTTAGTAGCGTATTCCGACCATATACTTCTAAGATTACGACATAATCAGGTAGATAATCCAGGATCAGTTGAGTCGGAACTGCGTAATTGATAACGTAATTCTGGGGGTCAAGTGGAAAATATGGAAGAGTTTGGGGTGAATTTAGGCCGACTGTATCAAGGATATTGGCATTTGTCAGGTAGCCGAGTACGCCGACATCACCAGCAGCAATCGTAATTTGAGCAGGATCGCGCTGGAAATTTGACTTTAGATAATGTGCCGCCTGCTCATAATGTAATTCCAGTTGAATGTAAGCCATTTCTGGGGCTAGGCGATTTGGGCCATGAGAGGGATGTGGTTGCCAGGCGGGGAGGATAAGCAACGAAGGGATTATCGCGGTAGTACTGATCGAAAATAATTTCCAGAGGGTAGTTTGTCGTCTTTGATGAGAGAAAAGTTGCTCCCAAAGGGTTGTGATTCCGGTGAAAATACAAAGAAAATAAAAAGGAATGGGTGGGGTCAGGTACCAGCGGAAGATCAAAGGATTTGCTATAGAAAAAATGATAAAGTAAAGCCAAGGGTAAATCGTCATTGGAAGCGTTCGGTTCGATTTACGGAATAGATGTAGTCCGCCAAAGGCAGCCAATGAAGGATAGAAAAAAAGGCCGAAGGCGATCCCAAATGAACCAAAAGGTATATCTTCAGAAAATGGCGTGGCATAATGTTGGAGTAGCCTAACCAAAGCGCTGTTCTCAGGTAAGCGGTAGGCGATTGCTTTTGCCGTGATCGAGTTGGGAAATAGCGAGCCAAAATAAAAATAGGCAAAGACAAGCCAGATAGCACAAGGAACCAAGAAGAGGGCAGCAGTTCTTATAAAACGGAGCGTGTCTTGATAAGGGTTGTTTTTATTATAGGTGTCTTTGTTTAGCTTTCTTATTCTTAGGTAGATATAGATAAGATAATCAGCAATCATAGGCAGGATTAAGATCAAAGCATCCGGCCGAGTAAGAAAAGCCAATGCGGCTATAAGTGCTGCCATTTCAAATTTTTCGTTAAGGTAAAAATAGCAAGTTCCCACTAATAGGAAGAGATAGACACTCGTTTCTAGTCCACCAATGGAAAAGGTGACACTATAAGGTGCTAGGGCATAAGCCAAGGATATTGCAACGCCTATAATCGTTGAGTTTAGTTTCCTACCGAGTTGGTAAAGTAAAATGCAGGTTGCCCCGTCTACGATCGCATTGAACAGATAAGAGAGGATGGGATAGTTTGCTTGAGTTCCACCGAAAGGAAGAGCTAAGAGAGTTAATAAGAAAGTGTAAAGTGGTGTAGTTGTACCTAGGACACGTTCGCCAGGGTTGAAGACAAAGCCATTCCCGGCTAAAATATTTCTTGAATAACGATAAGTTATGTAGGAGTCGTCAATCGTTCGCGGCCCGGCGTTGATGCGCAAGAAAATAGCCAACAAAACGATTGCAATGGGCAGGCCGTGAATGAACACCTTTTTATGCAAAGCATTTTGATTCATAAGATAACGCTGATTATAAGCCAGCAGTGAGACTAGAAAAGGTAGAATAATCGATGGATTCCCACAAGGTTGTTTGTAATGAAGTTTGAGCGGATGGTCTTTTGGATTACGATACTGTTAATTTACGCTATGGCAACGCGCATCTCCATTGACTCGGACACATGGTGGCATTTACGCGCTGGACAATGGATGATTGAGAATCATCAGTTACTTACCAAAGACTTTTTTTCGCTGACCAGATATGGGGCTGAATGGCGTTATCCGGGTTGGATGGTCGAAATACCAATGGCTTCAATTGTCTGGTTTTTTGGGTTGGGTGGACTAAATATCCTTACGGGCGTTATGATTGCTACTGCCTTTGGTTTTATCTATAGAATAACGGTCGGTCCCCCTTTAGCGCGAGCATTTCTTTTAATCCTTGCAGCGACGGTAAACGGCGTTTATTGGTCAGCGCGACCTCACTTGGTAACAATCTTGTTGGCGGCAGTGTTTTTATATACATTGGAGAAGGCAGCACA
Organism: uncultured Anaerolineae bacterium; assembly: GCA_937129505.1. Taxonomy (GTDB): domain Bacteria; phylum Chloroflexota; class Anaerolineae; order Anaerolineales; family UBA4823; genus NAK19. The sequence goes on from CAKZNJ010000319.1 coordinate 3,783, forward strand.
AAAAGGATTTGCGAACTTTCGCATAGCCCTATGGACGATCTTACCCATCTTGATGTTTTGTTGGGTCAATAGCCATGGCGGCTTTATTGTTGGCTTCGTACTCTATGGTATTTATTTTGTAGAACTAATTCTAGAGAAGTTAATACAAACCTATCGAGAAAGACAGCCACAATATAAAGCATTTCGAAACAAAGATTTTTATACAATGGCAATCAGCGGACTGGGAATGATTTTAGTTGCCATGATTAACCCTTTAGGATATCAGATCTTTCTATATCCATTTCGCACTGTCTCAATCCGAATATTGGGGCAGTATATAGAAGAATGGCAATCGCCAAACTTCCATAATCTTTCAGTGCAGCCGTTTATTTGGTTGCTAATTCTTCTACTATGGGTTTTAGCTTTTTCGCATAAGAAATGGTTGCTGCGGGATGCACTCCTTATATCATTCTTTCTATACCTTGCCCTTATGGCTGGCAGGAACATCGCTCTTTTTGCATTGGTTGCTCCCCTTTCTATATCTCGATTGTTCAGTGGCACCGAGATGGTTGATCTTTCTACATTACTTCGGAAAAACAAATCAATATTACAACAGGGTCAGGAGGTAAAGGAACGTCCCAAGTTAAATCTTCTAATCATAGGGTTCGTGTTGATAGCGTGTATCTACCGATCTTATGCGGTGTATCCAAACTTTGTTCTCCAAGAGGAGTTTGATAAACTTTATCCCGTAAACGCAGTTGAGTTTATTAAGTCTAATAGCTTAGAAGGAAATTTATTTAACAGTTACAATTGGGGAGGGTATCTCCTCTGGTATTTGCCTGAATATCCTGTGTTTGTGGATGGGCGGACGGATTTATATGATGATGAGATACTTGAGCAATGGTTTCAAGTCGCCCAATTGAAAGATGATTGGCAGACCGTTATAAATCAATGGCAAATCCGGATAATACTTATGGAGAAGGATTGGCTCATGGCAAAACACTTGCAGCAAAATGGCTGGTGCTTAAGGTACCACGATGAGGTTGCATTGGTCTTCGTGTCATGTCCCTAAACAACGATTTTCTTCGCGCTTCTGAGTATCCCCAGCGAATCCTAATTACTGGCGGAGCAGGTTTCATTGGTTCCCATTTAGCTGAGGCACTTCTACTCCGCGGCCACAAGGTGACAATTATTGATAACCTCTCGACCGGCAGATTTGAAAATATTGCTCATTTGTGCAATCATCCACGCTTCCGCTTTGCCATCGACTCAATCATGAACGAAATCGTCCTTGATCGTTTGGCTAGCGAATGTGATGTGATCTTTCATCTTGCTGCTGCGGTTGGCGTCAAGTTAATTGTCGATCAGCCAGTTCAAACAATTGAAACGAACGTCAATGGCACCATGTCGGTGTTGAGAGCTGCGGTTCGCTATCGAGCAAAGGTGCTGGTTGCTTCTACTTCAGAAGTTTATGGCAAAGGAAACCGGGTGCCTTTTTCGGAGGAAGATGATGTTGTGCTTGGGCCAACCTCACGCAGCCGGTGGTCGTATGCTGCTTCCAAAATGATCGATGAATTTTTGGCATTAGCCTATTATCGCGAGAAAGGACTGCCAGTTGTAATATTCCGTCTCTTTAATACGATTGGAGTTCGCCAGAGCGGTAGTTATGGGATGGTAGTGCCGCGTTTTATCCAACAAGCGTTGAACGGCGAGCCGATTACTGTCTACGGCGATGGTAGCCAAAGTCGATGTTTTTTACATGTAAGGGATGCAATAAATGCCATGATTGCCTTATCTGAGGCTCCTCATGCCCTTGGAAATGTTTACAATGTTGGGTCTCAAGAGGAAGTAACGATAAATGGGTTGGCAAACCTAGTGCTGGAGACGATCCGTCGCTTACAAAAAAGTGGGAAAATCTCGCCTACTTCTTTTAGGGGTGAAAAATCAAGCATTCAATATATTCCTTACGATCAGGCTTATGCATCGGGTTTCGAGGATATGATGCGTCGTGTGCCAGATATCTCAAAAATACACACCGCAATCGGCTGGTCTCCGAAAATTCGGTTGAAAGATGCAATAGAAGACATTGTTGTCAATGGTTACCTAAAGCGTCAATACGAAGAATAAAGAGGAAAATTTGATTAAGCGGCACCGGCTTCTTTTTGAGATTTTATTGGCTTTCATCCTTATCTTGTCTTTAGTGGGGCTTTATCGAGCAAACTATATCTACTCCCAACAACAACCCGGCGGGAATGATTTTCTAGCGCGTTGGATGGGCGCTAGATATTGGCTCATTGAAGGAGTAAGCCCGTATGATGAGCAGGTTAGCTTAGCGACCCAAATCGTTATCTATGGCAGGCCGGCTGATAGAGAGAAAGGTGAAGATATTGCCCATTTTGTCTATCCTTTACCGGTCATGATTTTTATTGCTCCATTTGCATTATTTGAATATAACGTTGCAAGAGCGTTATGGATGACTCTATTAGAACTATGTATGGTTGCCATCATCCTACTTGGCTATCGTTTGACTGAGTGGGAAATCCATCCAATGAAATTA
>CAKZNJ010000320.1 GCA_937129505.1 uncultured Anaerolineae bacterium
AGAAGGCGATTTGACGGTTGGCAGAGTAACCGCAATGGTCACATAAGACTAAGGTATCTTCCCCAATTGGGGTGAGGTACATGTATTCGTGTGCCATTTGTCCGCCCATCATGCCCACATCGGACTTGACTGCGATAACGGGTATTCCGCAGCGATGAAAGATGTTGAAATAGGCTTGATAGTGGGCGCGATATTGCTTGTCGAGCCCCTCCCAATCGGCGTCTAAGCTGTAACTATCTTTCATCGTAAATTCACGCACGCGAATTAACCCTGCGCGAGGTCGGGGATCGTCACGCCATTTGGTCTGGATATGATAGATTAAGCGGGGAAGCTGTCGGTAAGAACGAATATCCTTGCGCACAATGTCAGCGACAACTTCTTCGTGGGTCATAGCAAGGACCATATCGCGGTTGTTCTTGTCTTTGAACCGCCCCATCTCGCTGCCGATTTGGTACCAGCGTTGGGTTTCCTTCCAAATGTCAGCGGGATGGACGACAGGCATGGTCATCTCCTGTCCTCCGATGGCATTCATTTCTTCGCGCATGATGTTTTCGATCTTAGTTAGTGTCCTTCTCCCCAATGGCATGTAGCTAAAAATCCCAGCGGCGAGCTGTCGGATAAACCCAGCTCGAACCAATAATTGATGGCTGGTTACTTCTGCTTCAGCGGGGGCTTCTCTGAGGGTGGCATTGAATAATTGCGAAACTCTCACGGCGTCCTCCTTGAGTAGGGATAAAAATTACCCTCTGTGGCTTTCGCTCCAGAGGGCAGGGTAATCAAGACTTTTGCCGGCGAACTCTCAGAAGCCGAAAGCCATCCTAGGGTTTTCGGGTAGGCGGGAACGGGGAGAGTTCACTCGGAAACTGCATCTTCGTTTTTAGTTTACCATTTTGTTCGATGATGTCAAGGTTCAAAATTCTCTCTCAATCTAAGCGAGTTAAACCTAAGGACTTAGCGATAGCAATCACTTTCTGATATTCCTGTGAGGTGATTCGGCGACTTAATTCTGGATACTGACGGGCGTGATAGAGAGGACGATACTGATCCATGATGTTCAGATAGGTATTGGTCGAGATTTCCTGAGCGATAAATTGTAGAATTTTTTCGCTTCCAGCAATTTCATTGGGTAGCACCAGATGACGGATCAGCAAACCACGTTGAGCGATTCCCCGCCTATCCAAGACTAAATCACCCACTTGGCGATGCATTTCTTTAACCGCTGTTTGATTGATATCAGGGTAATGGGGAATTCTGGAGTATTTACGGGCGAGTGTTGCGTTGCTATATTTCATGTCAGGCATATAGATGTCAATAATGCCATCCAAAAGGCGCAACGTAGCCAACGAATCGTATCCTCCCGTGTTATAGACAATTGGGAGGTTGAGCCCTTTTCTTCGAGCAATCGCCAGCGATTGAAGAATTGGAACAACGACGTGGGAGGGAGAGACAAGGTTGATGTTATGACATCCCATTGCTTGCAGTTGCAGCATAATTCCTGCCAGTTGGTCTGGAGTCACCGCATAACCTTGATAAAGTTGGCTGATTTCGTAATTTTGACAGTATTGACAGCGTAAATTGCAGCCAGCAAAGAAGATTGTGCCTGAGCCACCCCATCCCCGCAAAGGAGCTTCTTCGCCGTGATGCGGTCCGAAACTGCTGATAAAGGCGGTCTCACCGGTCTTGCAAACGCCCAGTTTCCCTTCCAAGCGATCGACGCCACATTCCCAGCCGCATAAATCGCAGCGTGCCAGATGTTCTCGAGCTTCTTCTGCTCGTTCATCGAGAACTTTTGGGTCTAGGGAGAGATAGCAGGCTGGCATCGTTAACCCACAAACAGAAAAATCAGGTCATTGACGTTGGTATGCGTTGGAGAAGTGAAAATACAGTCTTCAAGTTGATGAAAAAAT
>CAKZNJ010000321.1 GCA_937129505.1 uncultured Anaerolineae bacterium
ACCAATCAAGAGGGTGAAGCCTCGTTGAGTATTTAAGGTGCCTTGTTGAGCCTGATAACCTGGGGAGGCCTCATAAGCCATTTTGCGATCGACGACTTCAACGTTTGAGACCCGATCTTCGATGCGTTTCGCAACGGACTCTAGGGTCTCACCGGGTTCGATGCGAACTGCTACCACGTTAGCAATACTTTCAAGTGGTTGCCCATTTGCAGTGGGTTGGGGTTTAATTGCATCCCACGTGTTGAAGGGAATAAAGATCGATGGAGCGTAGAAGAATTGACGACCGTCAGTAATTCCAACAACTTCGAGAGTGTAAAATTTTTCATCGCTACCCAAGATTGTTTTGATCGTGATCCGATCGCCAACCTTTATCCCCGTTCGATCTGCCACATTGCCATCAATGATCGTTTGATAACCTCGAGGCGAACGCAAAGGCATCCCCTCTAGCGCTGGTGGCATGCCCGGTTTGCCAGGTTCAACGCCAATTAAAGAAACGTCAAGAAGCGAAGAGCCGTCTTCTAAAACGATCGTCGCAGTGGCGAATCCTAAAGGGCCAGCATCGGCTACACCTTCGATGCGGCGGATGTCATTGAATTTATCTCTGGGGATACGGCTAGCTGCGGTTGATAGATCAACGTTCTTTTGAAAAACGATTAGTTCAGCGTCCAGCTTTTCGAGGTACTCTTTGTTTGCTTCAGCGAGACCTTGAGCTAGCGCTGCGATGAACAGCACTAAGATTGTGATCAGGGCAATAACGAGACTAAAAAGAAAAAAACGTCCTCGATTACGGATAACTTCTTTGAACGCTAAGTAAAAAGCCATTTTTCTCTACCTTCCTTCTACCAGAATGCTCTCCCGCAGGCAACAACCAATTCGTTTTTCATACACCAACGCGACAAGCTACCCAAATCTCTACCCAAGTCAACTTGCCCACGGGAGAGCGAATTACTTATAGTTTATCACAAGTACAAATATTGTCAAGGTATTTTCTATATTTTGCAAAGTTAATAGTCTTTAATCTGACCTTACGGGGTAGAGGAAGGGTTATTTAGCGAGAAAAAATTGGCTTGATTCGTACGGACATTTCTTGTCATCAGTCATAGATTTCCAAATTAAGGATTTATCGAGGGAAGGGTTTATAATTCCGTTAAACTTGCCTATGTTGGTGTAGTGAGGACGGTAATTTCCATTCCAAAAACTTTCTACCTTTAGGAATTTTTCGATGATCGATCTTGGACAAAATGAGAACCTTCAAACTTATCTAGCGAATCGACTAAATCAATATCTTGAAATTCTGCATCAGATGGTGGCGATCAATTCCTACACTGCCAATGGGGAGGGGGTGGATGAATTGGGGAAACTAACCGCACAAGTCTTTCGCGAACGAGGTTTTGATTCGGAATTT
>CAKZNJ010000322.1 GCA_937129505.1 uncultured Anaerolineae bacterium
AAACTTTCCGCTGGGAATGGCAAAGTCAAAGCATCCGCAGCACACCAGCGAATTGCCGGGGGCTTCCCGTTTCGCCCTATCTGCATCATCGCAAGGGTAAAATCCGCGGCGATAATATGGGCTTGTGGCTTGTGACGCAAAGCTTCTATCGCTAAATCACCAGTACCGGCACCCAAGTCCAAGAGCCACCCATCGGAGGGAAGCGCGGCCTGCCGAATCACCTCTTTCCGCCAGCGAACATCCTGCGTTAAGGTCATGATGCGGTTCATGAGGTCATAGCGCGGCGCAATGCGGCTGAACATTGCGCGCACGCTTTGGGGATGTTTTATCTGCTCTAGGTCATTTGGCTTCATTGGCTTTCAAGTAGGCCGCATCCTCCGCTTCAGCGACTTGACGACCTTCGGTTACGTTCACACTAGCAAGCAGAATCCCCCCTAGGATAAAAAAGGTGATGATGGAAAGGATGGCTGGTCTGCTGCTGCCAAATATCGCCCCGGCGGCGGCAAAAAACAGCGGTCCGATCATCGCCGAAAATTTTTCCATCACCCCAAATAAACCAAAGAACTCACCGCTCTTGGAGGCAGGAGATAGATAAGCATACAAGCTGCGACTGAGAGCTTGGCTGCCACCTTGAACGATCGCCACCATCCAAGCCAAAAACCAAAACTCGATCGTCGAATTCAGGAAAAACCCCCAGATGGCAATAACCGCATAAACGACCAACGCCAATAGGATGCTGCGTTTGGTATCAAGGCGTTGAGCTAAATTGCTGAACAAGGGGTTTCCGAACAAGGCTGCCAATCCTAATCCGATTACTTCAACTGCTAGGATCATACCTAGGATCAACAGCAGATTGCTCTCGCGAATCGGAGGCAGGACTTCAAACGACACAAACGAGATCATCATGGCATGACTGGCAGGATACTTCTTACCCGCATTGACGATTTCAAGCACATGCTCACCAGCCGACTCGGCAACGATGATACGGCTGACATCATAACGGTAGGAGGCGCTATACGCATCGATCTCTAATGGTTTTCCTGTGTCAGGATCGATATAAGGTTCGCCATCTAAGAGAACATTCCAAATGCCATGGTCAGGTCCGCTGCTATGGGTCAAACGCACTTTTTGCCCATTGAAACGTAGCTCAACGCGAGCAGTGCTATCCTTCGCTTTAGCATAGATCAAGTCTTGATCGAGACCTGCTTGGCGGGCCGGTATGGTCTCAACAGACCAATCGCCCACCAGCTTTACCGCTCGGCTCTGGGGAGTATAAACTCCCTCTCCCACGGCGGTGACAGTGCTTTGATAGGGCGGTGGAGGAGAACCGACCATTTTGATGGGTAATGTTTTGGCGCTAATCACTCCCAAAATGGGGAGCGTGACGAGGTTATAGAGGATAAATGCCAAAAAGAAAGGGCGCCGTCGCTCGCCGGCGGTTGGTAAGCGTCCAAAGATTAGACTGTAAGGGATGCCAACAAATTGAACCAATAAAAGGGCTAAGATTAGCTCAACACTGCCAAAGCCCAACTCTGCTCCGTAAATCGCAGCCACACCGATGATGGTGCCAATGCCATCATTGTAGATCAGGAAGGCCAGTAAATATTTGAATAACTGACGGTATTGGCGAATATCCCGCAACGTCTTTCCTAGGCGAGCGAAGCTTTCAGATACGACTTCACCCAGCCGAGTTACCTTCAATGCAGCCGCAGGCGGTTCAGGCACCCATCTCAACAGAGGCAATGAAAACACCAACCACCAAATCGCCACACTTAGAAACGAGAGTCGAGCTCCCCAAGTGCCGGGCAACAATTGAATCATCACTACGTTGATTGCCAACAACAAACCTCCCCCCAAATAGCCCATGGCATAACCACGCGCGGAGACGCGATCCTGATCCCCAGGGCGCGCCACATGGGCTAAGAGCGCATCATAGAAGACATTGGCACCGTTAAAACCGATCCGCCCGACAATCGCCAGAATCGACGCCAGCATCCAGTCACCGCTTTCAACCAAGACCAGCAAAGCCGTGCCGAGGATGCCTAATCCGGCAAAAAAGGCTAGCATCTTTTTCTTTCCCCGCATGATGTCTGAGATGGTGCCAAGAATGGGTGAAAGAATTGCAATAATCAATAATGAGACGCTTAATCCCAAGCTCCATATCGAGGTAGCTCGCGCCGCGGTAGGCAAGGTGGAACCGGCAACTTGACTGAAGTAGATGGGCAAAACTGCTGCAAGAATGGTCGTTGCGAAGGCTGAATTCGCCCAATCGTACATCGTCCACGCCCAGATTCTTCGTTGATACTCTCTGGGATCAGTCGGATAATGGGTTACAGAAATTGTGCTCATGTTTACACCTAAAATTAGAATGAGTAATGAAAAAACATAGCGATTATAGTGTAAGTATAACTGAGCATGCCTATCTCTCGGCAAATCTATTACCCCAATTTTCGCAATATCTTTTGCACAGTATACGAAAAATTGTTTCTGTGCTATAATATTGTTAGCACTTATTAAATGGATTCATTTATGCAGGTTGTTTGTAGATTGTCCGCATCTATTAGCCTGCGCATTCATCATTCATAGTTGCACTTATTTTCTCATTCTCCTTCATGACTTTTTTCTTAGGGGAGAGCAAAAGAGAAGGGTTCGTATTTATGATGAAGGCAGCGTACGGCTTGAAGCGGACAAAGTAGATTTGTTCGTTTATCAAGGAGTTGCGTATGAGTGTAGAATTTATCTTCCGATTGATCGGAATGGTCTTATTTGGCATTCTTGGCGTCTATCTGGGGGAAAGAATCGCGAATCTAAGCAAGACAGCTGATTTGCTCTACTATCAACTCTTGCTGGGGTTGGTAGGAGCACTGGCGGGTTTGATCCTCACTCCCTTCTTGACAACCCGTCCAGTTAAAGCCTTACGTTCTGTGCTCAGTCGGGTTTCTGTGCAGACCCTGCTCGGTGGTCTTTTGGGCTTGATGGCCGGGTTAATCTTAGCAGCGCTTTTGGCATTCCCCATCTCGTTGCTGCCTGAACCCTTTGGAAACATTCTCCCCTTTATTGGAGCCCTACTATTCAGCTACTTAGGAGTGATGGTGTTTATCATGCGACAGAATGAAATCCTTTCCCTCTTTCGCATCAATATTGCGCAAAAACCGGCGGCAGAAACCCCTCCTCCTCCGGATACCACCCGCACCATCTTGCTCGATACAAGCGTCATCATTGACGGCCGCATCGCTGATATTGCCCGCACGGGCTTTCTGATGGGCTCCTTATT
>CAKZNJ010000323.1 GCA_937129505.1 uncultured Anaerolineae bacterium
CTTGTTGACTAGCTTGGCCACTGGCATTTTTCCCGCCTCAAAACAAGCATGGATTGCTCAGACAAAATCGAGTTGAGCAAGGAAACCATTTTCAATCAGCAAGCTTATCGCCAAATTTGTCTTCGTCGTTGGATGACTGAAAATTGCCGCCTTTTTGAGATAAAATCACGGCAAGATACACCAATGCATATAATTGGTGGACGATAACAAACTTTACACCACTAGAGTGTACAAAAATGAAATCAATACTCTTCCCTTTGCCTGTGTCCGTTATCGCTTTCATCTTACTCTGGTTGCTAACGTTCATCGCTCTGCCAATAGTGGGATGGACGTTGGGCGATGTTGCCCTGCGCCAAGGTATAACGGTCGGTGTCGTGATGCAATGCACTGCGGTTCTTGCTGTCTTACAAGCCAGTTGGGGATGGCGCCGAACCGCTCAAGTGTTTTTGCTCGTGACGCTGATGGCTTTCCTCGCAGAGTGGTTGGGCTCGACCACTGGTTTCCCCTTCGGCAAATATCATTACACGTCCTTGCTCCAACCCCAATTGGCTGGCGTGCCTCTCCTGATACCCTTAGCATGGATGATGATGCTTCCCCCCGCTTGGGGAATTGCGCACACCATCCTAAATCATCCAGCTAAACAAGCAGCTTGGCAAGGAACGATTCTTTCCGCCTTTGCCTTCACCGCTTGGGATTTATTTCTCGACCCGCAGATGACGGCTTGGGGCTTCTGGGTGTGGGAAATCCCCGGCGCATATTTCGGCATCCCATTGATCAATTTTGCCGGTTGGCTATTGGTCTCAGCAGTGATCACCGCAGTCGTGCGGCCGAGCAACTTGCCTCGCTTTCCTTTGATTCTCATCTACACCATCACTTGGCTCTTGCAAAGCATTGGGCTGGGGATCTTTTGGTCACAGCCGTTACCTGCGCTGGTGGGCTTTTTGACCATGGGTTTCTTTGTGGTGGTAGCAATCCGCTCTTGGCGGTCCGCAGAAGGAATCAGCACACAAAGGATGGCGATTGAGCCTTAAAATTACAACCGCTTCATTTCGAGCGATGAACTGCATAAAGTAGGAGGGTTTCAAGCGTGATAGAAACCATTTCATGGACTGTTGTAGCTTTTCTCAGTGGCTCACTGCCTTTCGCCGTCTGGTTTGGACGCTTGGCAGGTAAAAACGTCCGTGCCGTTGGAGACCGCAATCCTGGGGCGATCAACGCCTTTCGAGCAGGAGGTAAATGGCTGGGGTTGGCGGTTTTGTTGCTGGATGTCTCTAAAGCGGCAGCGCCTATCGGTTGGGCATACTATGAATGGGGGTGGCGAGGCGCTCAGATGATTCCCGTTGCCATTGCTCCCATGTTGGGACATGCTTATTCCCCATTTTTGGGCTTCAAAGGCGGCAAAGCTATCGCCACCGCTTTGGGGGTGTGGATTGGCTTAACCCTGTGGAAAGTCCCTGTCGTGGCAGTTTCCGCTTTGACCATCTTCTATCTGACACTGCGTAATTCAGGGTGGTCGCTCCTTTTGACGTTGGCAACTTTGGGGGTGTACCTTAGCCTGTTCCTTCCAGAACCCACTTTCTTCATCGTCCTGGCCTTGCAAACTGTTCTGTTGCTATGGAAACACCGCCAAGACTTACACCAACCCCCGTGGCGCAAGAGGGTGGTTTCCACACCCCCCGAAAACAAGGCGGGAAACTAACCAATGAGATGAAAAGCTGGCTAATTCTCTCTTTCTCCCCATTGATCGTGATTGCGCTGGTGGCAATTCTCAATGCCTTGACTTTTCCCCGCTTGAAAACGGCAAAAAAGCTAGAGAAACAGCCTTGGGTTTCAATTCTGATCCCCATGCGGGATGAAGCGCAACGGGTGGGAGCAACCATCCAAACATTACTTGCCCAAGACTACCCTCACTTCGAGATTATCCTTTTAGATGACCAATCGAGCGATGGTTCTGCCGATGTTGCCCGATGTGCTGCCAAGGGGGACACACGACTCAAGGTAATCAACGGCATGCCGCTCCCCGAAGGATGGTTGGGGAAAAATTGGGCTTGCCATCAGGCAGCACAACACGCTCAGGGAGATCTGATGCTGTTCAGCGATGCCGATGTCCGCTGGCATCCCCAAGCCTTGTCTGCGCTCATCAGCCAAGCAGAGCGCACAAAAGCCGACCTGCTCACTTGTTGGCCTACTCAGCAAACCGTCACATGGGGAGAACGCCTTACTGTGCCGCTGATGGCGTTCACGATTCTGGCTTATTTGCCCGTTCTGGCCGTGCATCATCTTCCCTGTCGGGTCTTCTCTGCAGCCATGGGGCAGTGTCTGCTCTTTCGACGAGCAACTTATGAGCAAATCGGCGGCCATGTAGCCGTGCGCCAAAGGGTGGTTGAGGATATGGCTTTTGCCTATGCGGTCAAGCGGGCGCGCTTACGTTTGCGGGCTTGCGATGCTAACGGCATGTTGCACACCCGCATGTATTTCAACTGGCGAGAGGCGCGCAACGGTTTTGCCAAAAACATCCTCGCTGGCCATGGCAATTCGGTGTTATTTTTGTTATTTTCCACGCTGTTCCACTGGTGGCTGTTTGTTGTACCATGGGCATTGGCACTCTTTGAACTTTCTTGGCAATACGCTCTATTCGGAGCTTTAGGTATTTTGACCCGCATGTTAACGGCGGTCATCAGCCGCCAACGTGCGGCTGATGCCTTGCTCTTGCCTGTCTCGGTTGTTCTGATGACGGTTATCGCTGCCCAATCCCTCTGGCAACATTGGCGGGGGCGCGCTGAATGGAAAGGTCGTCAAATTAGGCGATAACCCAAGACTTGGGTGCAGAGGCACCCCCTAGGGACTACGAACCGAGGGTGTGGATTGCCAACGCAGCCTGCAAGCCCGATTCAAATGCCCCTTGAATCCAGGCATGGTAAAGGGAGGCGTGTTCGCCGGCAAAATAAATGCGCCCTTCGGGCTTGACTATCTCATCGTGTAAGAGCGTTTGTTGTCCGGGATCAAAGAGGGCAAAAGCACCGCCCGCAAAGGGATCATCGTGCCAC
>CAKZNJ010000324.1 GCA_937129505.1 uncultured Anaerolineae bacterium
AAGCGCGAAGAAAAAAAGACTAGCCAGCCAACCTAATGCTGGACCGCGACTACCACTAAAATAAAGTGCGATAACTTGTAATAAACCAATAAAGACATAAGCGGTAGCGAGCAAGAAATCTTTGATTTCGAATGTCTCACTTTTTAGCATCCGGCGGAAACCCTCGAATGCCCTTCCTAAAGTAAGGGGAAACACCATAATTAAGTACGCAGCCACGAAGATCGAATTTCCCATTGTCGATGCAATACGCACCGAAACATCTCCTCCCCACGGAATTGGATCGATCTTGTATCGTTGTAGCATACCATATACAGCAACGGGCAAGCTGACAGCTATCATGGTTGTCACTAATCGCCGAACCTGTTCTTCGCTTGGCCTATTGAAAACAAGTGATAAAAAAATCACCAAATAGGAATAGGTCGTAAATGTGCCTTGTAATCTTTGATAGGAACCCCATAGACTAATCAAAGGTGCGACCGAAAGCAAGGTGGAAACCAGATAATTAAGCAGGAGAATAATCACTGGCACCATTAAAGGTGTGCGAATAATCTCACGAACATTAAGTGATATTTTACGATCTGAAAATGCCTCCACTGCTTTGATAATCCAACTAACAAGAACGACCAGTGAAATAGACCGTAAAAGAGTAATCTTATCTGGCTCAAAAATACGACTTGAAAAAACATTGAAAAATAGGGGGGTAGTAATAACAGCAGCAATCCAGCCTGCTTCCATCATTCGATTGGCATAGATAGTGAATTTTGTCATAGTTCTATTCTAATGCTAGTTTGATTACTTTAAGGTACTTCTACGAACTTGAGATCTAATTCCTGATGGCATGCGTTCGGAACAAAATCATGCAGGACATCTAAATCTACTCTTTTCCCTTGATCGAATAAATTCGCCAGTTGTTCAATGGTGTAGAACTCTTCTTGACCACCTCGATTTTGGGGACGGTCGCTTTGAACTTTATTGATCGGATTACAAAAAGAGACGGATACCGAATAGCAAAGCAGTTTTTGAAACCTAACTGAATACCATTTCTTAAGCGCTGCCATCTTGCTCTCTAGCATATTGGGCGTTGTGAAATAGAGACCTGCCATAAGAGAAGTGATTAAAGCAGAACGGTAAACACTGCTAGAGATCTCTAGAGGATAGCCAAAATCATGTTCGGAGTTTTCCCAGTCAAAACTCAATATATCTCCGTCATTATATCTATCAAATCTCGGAGGATGCTGAGGTGTATTTTTCATGTAACAAAAATTGATATTTTTCCCTAAACGCAGGGAGAAACCAATGGCTTTGGGATTTTTTTCTAAGAAGTAGATCACTTCACTTAGCCGAAATGGCTTATAGAATAAATTATCGTCCACACTCAGGAACCAATACATGTTATCGCAGCAATTATCAAAGGGAAGTCTTCCCCCTCTTATTCCAGATTTCAGGAACAATCTAATTATAAGCTCCATAATGGAATGTCGCCCCAATATCGGAAAAGAATTCAATTCGGCAAAATAATGTAAACAAAGACGAACAGTGAAGTTGCTAACCTGGTTGAACAGGATGTTCAGAAGATCTTTCCTGAAATGGTTTTCACGAACAAAATTTACTTGAGGGTAGCTTTCGCTTAATGTGCCATATTGTGCTGCATATCTTGGATGAGATGTTTTATACAGCACCGTTATCGATGAAGGATCTAAGTCACTCGTGTACTTTAGGAGGGAACGCAATGTTGCTTCGAGCTGCAAAGCACGATCCTTACTGAAGACGATCACATTGACGTTTTTCATTTGGGTTATTCGAGTTTTAAGTTCAAAATTTCCAGAACACGCCGAGCCCGATGTGAATACTTATGCCGTTCAAGAACTGCTTTCTGCCCACGTTTGCGGTACCCGCTACTAAACTCAGGATTGTCAATTGCCAGATTGATCATATCGTGAAACTGATTGATATCTTTTGGCACAATCAATTCATCTTCCGAAAACCATTCACGATACCCCTCTACTACATCGGTAACTGCAAACCCACCGCTTCCAAGCACCTTGAAGACCCTCTCGTTTTGATCGATGCCCATCATTGCCACATGAGGCTCATTGATTACGGGAGAGACTTTAGCTTGTCGGTATAGGGAGCCTTCTCTTAGAATAGATAATAAACCTCCATAGTTTCCATAGGGCCAACGTGAATACCCAAACACGGTTAAACGAGCTGCATAGGGTTTTAGATACCGGTCGAGTTGTTTGGCTTTGTATTTCCAATATCCACCGACAAAGGCAATTTCAACATTCATAAATTCAGGGTCGATCGATGGATTATCAGGGTAAGTTGTATTATCCCATGCAAGGGGTAAGGAGTAAAGCTGTAGCCCCTGATTTGTCCATTGATCATAAAACTCGAAACTTCTTACTGGGGAAATCGTAAAGACAAAAGAAGGCTCTGATTCAAGCACTCTTTTTCTAACCCAGCCCGGGCTGGACAAACGAGGAATTGCATTGAGCTTGTAATATCTCTCTTCTTTACTAAACCAACTATTAACCCATACAATGTGGGGAAAACGCTTTAATACCCGCATGTTTTTTGTGGTGAGATAACGGTAATCAGCTTCAGTCAGCCAACAAACAGGTTGATGAAGCAAGGGCAAACATTTGTCAAGCTCTGTAATACTGGTAATATAAAAAGGGATACCTAGCTCTTCAAAACCATGGCACCACCCTAGGCGTGCTGTCGTCGAGGCGTTGGGTATACTTTGGTCAAATTCTGGGCTAACAATCATCACAAAGCAGTAAGAAGATTGTTGGTTAGTCTCTAGAGTTTCTCTTCGCAGAATATTCGGCTTCAAAGGTTTTCGTTTTATGAATCGCCTTAACGTGTTCAAATATGGATAAAAATCGTTCAAGCAGATTGTAAACTGATTCGATGTTATGATTGATTTGAATAAGTTGTCCATTCAAATTCACTATTATCTTGCTTAGCTTTACGATGAGTTTATCCCTTTCGGTAATTATTTGCACAAAAGATCGCCCTGATGATCTTCGCAATTGTATTCTCTCAATCCTAAATGGGGAAAGACAGCCCGATGAACTCATTATCATCGACGACGGGAAATTTGATCCCGATTGGATTGAGACGAAGTTAAGTGATTTAGATATTAAATTTCATTATCGTCGAAAGAGCCCTCCAAACGTTAATGCCTCGCGGAATCTTGCGGTTTCAATTGCTTCATCAGATATTCTCAGTTTTATCGATGATGATGTTATTCTCGACCCGTATTATTATAGTAGCGTCATGAAAGCTTTTGAAGAAGATCACACTCAGCAAGTTGCTGGTATAACGGGCGTGATTGACATTTATACCAATCCCCTCAAAAGAGCATACCTGAGGCTTTTTGGCTTAGAAAGTTGTCGCCCTGGTGCGGTTCAGCGTTGTGGTGAAGTGACCTTGGTGAGAGCAGGTGAAATCGACCGACCGACTCGTGTACAATGGCTATCGGGCTGTAACATGAATTTCCACAGGGGGGTGTTTGAGAAATATCGCTTCAATGAACAAGATTCGGGCTACATTTGGGGTGATGATCGAGATTTTACTTACCCGATAGGCAAAGAATACACCCTCTTGGCTTTACCCAACGCCCGGTTAGTGCATAAAAAGTCTCCTGTCAGTCGTTCTTCGGCTAGAAATCTCGGCAGGATGGAGATATTTCACCTAGGGCGCTTTTTTATCACCTATTTGCCGCATCGTATCGGGGATTGGTTTTTTCTGGGGTGGGCATTCATCGGAATTTTCCTCAAGAACCTCTTGAATGTTTTTAATTATCAAAAAGGTTTGAGCGGTTTTAATCAATTATTGGGCAATTTTGAAGGCTTTGCCCAATTTATTGGTTATGTAAGGAGAACTAATGGTAAGGCTGCCAAAGGTTGATTGGCTAATAACCCAGATGGGCATCGTTGGGGGGGCTGAGATGTATGTTTATCGTATGGTTTGTGAGCTTTCGAAACGTAACTGGGATATTCGGGTGATCACCATTTTAGACGACAATAACCTTTCGGTCAGTCTGCGCAACCTTGACATTCCCGTCTATTCACTCTCTGCTCAATCAAAAATAGATATTGGAATATGGAGAAAGCTGGATAAAATCTGGAGCCATGAAAAACCGCAGATCTTGCATACTCATTTGTTTCATGCTGGGATACTCGGTCGGCTCCTAGGGAGGAAAGTTGGAATTCCGATTATTCTCTGCCATCAAGGAGGTCCTGAAAACAGTCGTCCCCTTCATCGGACGCTCATTGACCGACTCACAAGTCATCTCGTCACTCGCTATGTCGTCCCCTGTCTCGCTGTAGCAAATGTCTTGACCCAGCGGGAAAAGGTACCGATTCGTAAGATCGACATAATCCCCAATGCAGTTCCTGTTCCGCCGTTGGGTTTGAATGTATCTATTTTGAATAATGGGTATAAGCAATTTCACTCACCTGTTCGTTTGATTGCGGTTGGTAGACTAGTTTGGGAGAAGGCGCAGGATGTAATGGTTGATGCGGTTAATATGT
>CAKZNJ010000325.1 GCA_937129505.1 uncultured Anaerolineae bacterium
ACCGTTCTTAAACTATTTCAAACGGCAAAATCGATTTGCAGTCTACCACTTTCACGCCTCGCGCGCCGTTCAATCGCGCCCCCCAGAAACACGCCGTCAGTACCGCACCGCTCAATTTGCGGCGTACTTTGCCTCAGCCCGCCAAATTGACCTCGTGTGGCAGGATTTGCCTATCTGGCCCTCGCCGCGCTTTTACCCTAACCAGCTTCTCGCTCTGCAGGATCGGGATGGTTACTGCCTGAGCTTGGCGATCGTGCTCAATCAACAACCCGAGGCCAAACAATTGCGATTGTTAACTCCCCTCCACGCTCTAGGACCGATTGCCAGCCTGCATCTGAGCCGCATTGCGCTCGATCCCGAAACATTCCAGACGCAGATCATCCTTAACGATTCTTCGACCCCCTAAAGGAAGGGGCACCCAATAAATCAATCAGAGGGCTCAAGGGGTTGCTTCTAATGTAACCAAATCAACCCCTTGCCGTTTGACTTGGCGAAAATTGCCCCCTTGGCGTACACACCACCGCACCGCTTCTATCTCTCGTACCAGTGAGCCGGACAACACTTGAATACCTAGGTCGAACAAGCGCGGCGAAAGGGGTGTGCTTGGTCCTAATAACATAACTTTGGCATCCTGACGGCGCAAGGCAAATAGACTTTCGAATGTCCCATTGATGAGGGTCGAGGAAGTGATCGCCAGGACATCGGCTTGAGGGATAATCTCAGCCGCCGCATCAGCGGCGTAATCACCGGGGCGCGGCTCTAGTTCTAAAACCCATAGTTGAGCTACGCGAGGGCGTAACCAGTCCACAAAGGGAAAATGGCCAACCAACGCTACTCGCCCCTGACTGCTCTGGCGGGCGATGTACTCCTCAGCGGGAAGAATGGCTTTGTGGGTCGGTTCGGGAAGTAAGGCGTTAATGGTCGCCAAGCCGATAGCCACTTCTGTTGGACTTGGCGCGCGGACAAGGTGAGCCAAGTCCAAGGCCCGCCAAAGATGAAGCCCACCAGCCTCGCTTACGGCTGGTTGAGCGTGTTCATGATCTGAGCGATGATGGGTAGCAGCCAAGCCACAGCGTAACCCTCGCTCGTTTTCAACCACCACCGCCGTCCAAAATAGCCCGACATCGACCGAAATAACCTTCCCATCGGGCAAATTTTCGAGAAGCAGGTCAAAAACAACCATTTAGCACCTCATCAACTTGATCGTGGAGCTTAGATGGATGAAACTATCTGTTTGTTAACATCGCCCTTACCAACCGTGTATGCACGTTAGCTAGACCCGGAGCTTCTATCTAAAGCTGTTGCCCGCGCAGACAATCCAGTTGATAGCAACGCCAGCCAAAACCTACCACGCCGATCGCTGCTAAGCCAAGTAGAACCCAAGCCACCGTCCTCCAAATCGAAGCGGGTTTTGCCTGCAAGACAGAGGGCAATCCACCTTCGCTTGCCAAAGCAGCATACTCCACCGTTTCGAGCGGTAGTTGTGTTTTCACCCCAGCTTTGGCAATAAAGGTTGCGATGCGCTCTTCTGCATCCTGAGGATGACATTTCTGACACACCGAACGATTCTGGGTTAGGGGATTTGCGATCAGGTTTTGATGAGCAACTTCCATGTCCATACTGCCCACTACACCGCCGTGACAAAAAGAACATTGGGCGCGATTCGCACATAAGCAATACCATTTACCAGTATCGTGCAACATGTAGAGATTAGCATGGCACTTAAAGCAACTCTCATCTCGACCGGGTTTGGGTGTTTGTGCTAATCCGCTTTGGACGGCAAAACCTGTCTGCCAGAGAAGGAGGGCGGTGATCCATAGGCAAAGGAAACTGAAACGCAAGGGTTTCATTTCTCACCTCCATGCCCGGTTAAGCCCGAGGCGGGGCTCTCTATAAGGGTGAAGTGGCGCTCGTGAGGGCGATCGCGTTCATCCGAAGGACAGAGAATCAGCAGAGAACGTGAAGGTTGCGAGCCTAAATTACCCCAGCGATGAGGAAGATAAGCCTCGAAGAGCAAACTATCACCGGGATTCAAATCAAAACGTTGCTCTCCGATTGTATAAGTCAAACACCCCTCCAAACAGTAAACAAATTCCAAACCGGTATGGACAATTGGTTCATCCCCGCTTGTGCTACCGGGATTTAGAGAAACCAACAACGGCACTCCCCCCTGAATTGAAAGCCCGCCTCCCAAATCTTCGAGCGAACCATGATCAAAGGCAACACGGCGGCGTTGCCCAACACGCTGAAAGACGACCGATTGGCGTTCCCGCCCCAACTCAAAAAATGCCGTGATCGGGACACGCAAGGCGGCAGCTAACCGCTGAAGGGTGCTCACACTAGGGGAGGTTTTGCTGTTTTCGATCATGCTCAGGGTATTAGCATTTAAACCGCTCTTCTCAGCCAAAGCGCGGATTGAGAGACCCTGTTCCGTACGGATTGCCCTTAGGCTTGCCCCTACATTGACTTCGGTCATCTCATCAGCAAGCACCGAAATAGCATTGACCACTTTTGTTTGGGTTTGGCGAGTTCTACGTCTAGGTCGAGATGAATTGGCAACCATTGAATGTTCTCAGCTCCTTTGATTACACTTGATCAGAGAAAAGTACCTTTTAGACCAACCAGCAAACACTTTTTGTTCAACTATTATTTTATATCATTAATGTCGTTTTATCAAATTAATATCCTATTATATTAGTACACTTGATAAAGGGGCGTGAACCGCTACAGGGGAATCTCTAGGCGTCCGTAAAGAGACGGAAGAATACGGATTTTCCCCCAAGACATGGGTCTCGGTTTTGGGCATAATCGGCGCAGGGAGGATAAAATGAAAAAGTGTCCTTTTTGTGCCGAAGAAATCCAAGATGAAGCCATTGTCTGCCGCTATTGCGGGAATGAATTAGACGACGACCCCCCAGCTGAACCAATAAGCCGTCGTGCTTCAAGGAGGGCGACCGAAAAGCAAAGCCTGAG
>CAKZNJ010000326.1 GCA_937129505.1 uncultured Anaerolineae bacterium
TATCGATTTCGAGGTCGAAGAGGGGGAGATCGTGTGTATCATTGGGGCAAACGGCGCTGGTAAGAGCACAACCTTACGGGCAATCTCGCGCTTGGTGCCGGTTGAAGCGGGTTCAAAGATGACTTTTGCTGGGAAGAACCTGCTGGACTATCCACCAGATAAAGTCGTCAGTGAGTTGGGCATCTCTCATGTTCCTGAAGGCAGACGCCTTTTTGGTAACCTAACGGTATTAGAAAATTTACGCTTGGCGGCCTTCGCGCGAAAAGACGCTCGGGCAGTTGAAGATGATATTGAGCGTGTATTTACGATATTCCCTCGTTTAAAAGAGCGAACGCACCAGAAGGCTGAGACCCTTAGCGGCGGTGAACAGCAAATGCTGGCTGTTGGAAGGGCGTTGGTCTCCGCCAAGCGGATGATGTTGTTGGATGAACCTTCAATGGGATTGGCACCTTTGATGATGATGAGCGTCTTTGATGTACTGAAGGAAATCAACCAACGAGGGACGACGATTTTGTTAGTGGAGCAAAATGCTCGTTTAGCGCTTAAATTCGCCACGCGAGGGTATGTCTTAGAAAGCGGCAATTTGGTTCTTCAGGGCAAGTCAAGCGAGTTGTTGGCAAATGAAGAGGTGAAGAAAGCCTATCTGGGAGGCTAAGATTGCCTTATATTCGAGCCTCCTGATGGATTCACAGACGACCATCAGGAGGCTCTGAAAAATCTATCGGAGGGTCATATGCATTTTGTGCTTATCCCTTGAAGAGAAGAGGGGGCATTTTCATTGTATCGGGAAGGGCGAGCCCTAATAGCGTACAGATTGTTGGTGCGATCTGCAACATGGAGATGGTAGAAGGAACAACACCGACGCCGCTTCGTTTTGGATGAACGATAAATAACGGCACTTCCCTGACATCGGCTGTTGTGCCTCCATGAGAGCGATTGGCGTTAATTCCATGATCGCTACCGACTAAAACGGTATAGCCTCGTTCCAGCCACTCTGGAATAAAATTTGCCAGAAGAGAGTCTTGGCGAGTTGCCATTCTGCGATATTCAGGGGTGTCTGAGCCCAACGTTTCGCCGATCCAGTCCATCCCTGAAGGATGTACGAGGAGATAATCTGGATGATATCTGCGCACTAACATTGCTGCTGTTGCAAAACATTCTACATCGGGGTAATCATCTTGGGTATAAAACCTGCCATGTTGGATGGGGGAAGATAAGTCGTCAATTTCACGGTCTTCGATTTTGTCGTGAGGGGCGCGGTGATAAAGCTCTGCAAACCAGTAGTATGCTACCGCTGCAGTAGTTTTTCCCGCTTGAACAGCGAGTTGGAAAATATTGGGCATCTTCGATAGCCTTGAGGTAGCGTTAGAAACAACTCCATGCTCGATCACAGGAACGCCGGTATGGATTGTTTCGTACATAGGACGGGACAAGGTTGGCAATTCCCCAATAACCTTATATAGGGTGGCATATTTTTGTTCAACAAGGTGCATTAAGAACCCCATTCCTTCAATTGCTGCGTCATATCGCAAACCATCCGATAGCACAAAAACCACTTTTGAGGTTAAAGATAAGGTGTCCACTGAGAAGCGCTCCTTTTATACAAAATTTCAAATCTAAGTATATCCTTTTATAATTTAACAAATATTAATAATATGAAAAAAAGTTGACAAATAAGCGGTTTAGATGTATAAAATACTTGACGTTTTTCAATATTGTTAATAATCAGCGTAGATAAATTAACCGAACACCATCGATTAAAAGGATTTTTACGGTTATTTGCTCAGCAAGTTATTGACATTCAGCTAAATCAGGAGTAAAACAATATAAATTGTTGGTAGCCTTTTTGTCCTCCTTTTATTGGTATCCTGCAAGTCGAGAAAAGCTCATATAAAAGTGTCACCAGTCCATGGTGATATTTGTTTCATGTTGTCTCTTCAATGAGATTGCCTTAGGCTTTTTTTTGTCAGGGTCCATCTTTAGCCTCCGACTTGCTGTAAGCGAGAGCTAAGGATAAAAAATAAATGCTCGCAAGCTGAGCAGGAAGGAGGAAGCAGATCGAGATTGTTCATTACAAACCTATTCCCCCCTTGTCCTTTACAAAAATTTTTATAAACAGAGGAGAACAAAATGAAGTCAAACCGATTGTTGTTTTCGATCATCTCCCTGCTAGTCATTGTTTCAATGATTAGTGGATGTGCGACTCAGGCGACGCCCTTGCCGACACTACCCGCTGCAGAGACAGGCGGAGCTGCTGCTCCGGCTACCACTGCCCCCACTCAGCCGCCTGTTTCGCCAGAGCAGCCAGCGGCTGGGGTAACCAAACCGCCAGCCATAACAATGGATGATACGCAGGGAGTACCGCCGGGTAAATATCCGCAACAGTATGAACTAGAAGAATTCGAGTCATTGACGGGCGGAAAAATGGAATTCACCGACCGAGGTTTTATCGATCCGGTGTTGATTGAAATTTATGGTGACATTCCTACCGATGTGAAAGAACGTTTGCCAGAAGAGCCCTTAGTCGTTGTTCCTTATGATGAAATTGGAAAATACGGCGGCCAACTAGAAGGACTTTCGCTAGGTCCGGAAAGTGGCAATTCGGAGTACCTTAGCTGGCGTCACGCCAACCTGCTGAGGTATGCGGATGACTTAATTACCATCGTTCCCAATGTTGCCAAAGATTATTCCATCAGTGATGACCTAACGGAATTCACCTTCACGCTCCGTAAAGGTCACAAATGGTCAGATGGGGAACCCTTTACCACTGCGGATGTTGCCTTCTGGTGGGAAGATATTATCCTCAATAAAGAATTGACCCCTGAAGTTCCAATTCATTGGATCTTCGGTGGTGAGCCGATGAAAATCGAAGTCATTGATGATGTTACCTTCAAAATTAAAACCGCCGCGCCTGCGCCTGGGTTAGTCCCCTGGTTAGCGGTAACTTGGATCTTACCAGCGGCTCCAAAACACTTCCTAGAGTCAAAACACATCAAATACAATCCGGATATTGCCAAAGAAGCTGAGGAGAATGGTTTTCCTTCATGGGTGGAGTATTTCTATACTTTTTACGGGGAATGGCAAGATAGCGTTCATCGCTGGAAAGAAGGCGTCCCCCGCTTAGAAG
>CAKZNJ010000327.1 GCA_937129505.1 uncultured Anaerolineae bacterium
CGGCGCTTACACTACCGGCATCCTGTACACGCAGTTGAAAATTCCTATTGTGATTCTGCTGCCGCTGAGCGCCATCACCGCCGGCGCATTTGCCTATCTGGTCACTTCGCCCATCATTCACTTGCGCGGCGATTACCTGTGTATCGTCACCATCGGCATCGGCGAAATCGTCCGTCTGGCGGCATTGAACAACCCCTTCGGCTTAACCAACGGCGCCAACGGCATTACCGGCATCGGCAACCCCGATTTCGGCATTTTCACCTTGCGCAGCCCGATCCAGTTTTATTATTATGTCTGGATGATCGTCGGGTTGGTGATCATCAGTCTGATCAACCTGCAAAAATCGCGGGTTGGGCGGGCGTGGAATTTCATCCGCGAGGATGAAATTGCCGCCGAAGCCAATGGGGTTGATGTGCGTTATTACAAGCTGGTTGCGTTCGTGTTAGGCGCGGCGCTGGCGGGCTTAGCAGGCAATATTTACGCCTCGAAAATGATGATCATTTCGCCAGCGAACTTCACTTTTATGGACTCAGCCCTCTTCTTTGTGATCGTCCTGCTGGGCGGGCTAGGTTCCATTCCCGGCAATATCTTAGGAGCGGCGATCATCGTCGTCTTTCCAGAGATCTTCCGTCAGTTTGCCAGCTATCGCTTGCTCTTCTTCGGCGCGGCGCTGGTCGTGATGATGATCTTCCGTCCCGGCGGCATCCTGCCCCGCCGCCGCGAGGGCGTTGGGTTGCGCGGCTTGGGGATTTCCGATTTGCCCGAAGATGAACAGGCGTTTATCCAAGATGTGGTGCAGAAAACGGCGCAGCAAGCAGAGCCTGCTGTGGCACCTACCGTCAACCCAAGCACGGCGGCATCTAACTCAAACGGCGTGGTGCTGGAGACTCAAAACCTGACCATGCAGTTTGGCGGTTTGGTTGCGGTCAGCCAGTTCGATCTGCAGATTCGGACGGGCAAGATCACCGCCCTGATCGGGCCGAACGGCGCCGGCAAGACCACCCTGTTCAATGTGATCACCGGCATTTACCGCCCCACCACAGGCAAGGTGATCTTCAAAGGCGAAGACATCACCAATCTAAAACCCCATGCCGTCATCTCCAAAGGCATTGCGCGCACGTTTCAAAACATCCGTCTCTTCCCCTCCCTGACCTGCATTGAGAATGTGATGTCGGGTCCGCACTGTCATGCCCACAGCGGCGCTTGGGCATCCATCCTGCGCACCGCCTCCCAGCGGCGCGAAGAGCGGCAGATCCTCGAAGTCGCTTCCTACCGCCTGCATCAGGTGGGTTTATGGGAATTCCGCAACGAGTTGGCTAAAAATTTGCCCTATGGAAAACAACGCCTGCTGGAAATCGCCCGCGCCCTGGCGACCAGCCCAACCCTGCTGATTCTCGATGAGCCTTCCTCTGGCTTGAACGACAAAGAAACCGAGGAATTGATGGATTTTCTCAAGACGCTGATCGCCGAGGGATTCACCCTCTTCCTCATCGAGCATGACATGAATGTGGTGATGGGGATTTCCGACTGGGTGACGGTGATGGATATGGGGGTCAAGATCGCCGAAGGGCTACCCGCTGAAATTTATCAGAACCCCCGCGTGATCGAGGCGTATCTGGGAAAGGAGGAGTAACATAGACGCATTGCTTTCCGTCGATAATTTAGTTGTCGCTTATGGCGCTGTCGAAGCGCTAAAGGGTGTCTCCTTGCAGATTCAAGAGGGCGATATCGTTGCCGTTTTGGGGGCGAATGGGGCGGGCAAGACTACCCTGCTCAAGGTGATCTCTGGGTTGGTGCCGATAAAGAGCGGCGTGGTGCGCTTGATGGGAGAGGACTTGAGCAGCTTTCCGCCGCATAAGTTGGCAGCGTTGGGCATGGCGCATATCCCCGAAGGACGGCGCGTCTTTGCCACCCTGACGGTGGAAGAAAACCTGAATATCGGCACCTGGGGAGTGCGCAATCAATTGAGCCCGCGCCAGATTCAAGAGACCAAAGAGTGGATCTTCAGCCTTTTCCCCATCCTCAAAACACGGCGCAAACAGCTTGCCGGGACGCTTTCGGGTGGTGAACAGCAGATGTTGGCTATCGGGCGGGGCTTGATCTCCAAACCCAAGATTCTATTGCTGGATGAGCCGTCGTTAGGATTAGCCCCCATCCTCGTTCAAGAGATCTTTCGCGTCATCAAGCAGATTCACGAAGAAGAGAAAGTGTCCATCCTGTTGGTCGAACAGAACGCCCGCAAAGCGCTTTCGATCGCCAATTACGGTTATATCCTGGAGACCGGGAAGATTGCCGTGCACGGCGCGGCTGCCGAATTGCGGGAGAACGAGCACGTCAAAGCGGCGTACCTCGGCGGCGCTCGCCTGCAAACCCGCTAGGGGGTCGTCGCCGGCGCCGCTCGGGGGAACGGTGAGAAAAGGCGAAAATTGGGCAAAAAAGCCCCTTGTCAAAATAGAAAAAAGGGGTATAATGGATGATATAGAAACGGTTTTGCGCACCCCCCCCTGCCAAAAGGGCTAAAAATGGGCAAAAAAAGGAGGGGGGTACGCAAAACGGG
>CAKZNJ010000328.1 GCA_937129505.1 uncultured Anaerolineae bacterium
TTTGACAACAATTTCGTCATTCTCATGCCCATAGGCTTTCGTAGTCATCTCGACCACGGCGCGATCGGCTGCGTCCACCTCGTAGTCGAAGACCATCTTTCCGATGCGACCACGGGTGAGGACGAAAGTGGTATTGAAACGCCCGCCCTCTTCGACAATCACTCTCACACGGGGCAGCACTTCAACGCCTCCCATCTGACCGTGAAAATGCTCCTCGGTGTAGATTAAGCTGGCATTCTTCCCCACATGGACATTCCCTTCCATAAGGTGTTGCACCTTAATTGCGTTTGGAAACGAACAATGGGCGAGGAATTGTACCTCTGCTCCATCGCCAATGTGGTAATCCGCTAGGATTTGTTGGATTCCCTCGGCTGGGATGACCCCAAAGCAAAGATGAACAGGATGCTTGATCTTTGCATGGGGTTCAACCTCAATCGTGGCTTTCACCCCATGTTCTAAGGGCTCGGCGCGAAAGTGAATACCGGGGATTTCATGGGACATCAGGACAGTATTGGCACTGACGACCAAGGTAGCAACTTCGGGCAATTGCAGGGCGGCTGGTTCGCCGCCAGCCTGTTGGTATGCTTCCAGCATGGCGGTCATTTCGTCAGCCCAAGCGGGCTTTTTCTCAAGGACGTGATTTGGCTTGATGACGGCACTCATGCTTCTTTCTCCTTGCCTGTTTCAACATCTGCCGCTTGTACCGCCAACTTTAGCAGGCCATTGCTGGCAAGAGCTTCTTGCACTTCAGGTTTCGATAGATCCCAAGGTTGTGAGCCGAGCGCTTCTAAATGGGGGATACAACGGCTGGTAAAGTAGCGGCGGGCTTCGAGGGGGTTGCCGCTAAACAGAATCGTCCCTGCGCAGATGAGAGAAACAACATCGGCTGTTTCGACCAGCTCGTCGCGATGGGTAATCAGGAAAACTGCCACCCCTTCGATAGCCATGCGTCGAATCAGGTTGGCGATCTCACCAAGAGAGAGGATATCTATCCCCGAATCGGGTTCGTCAAGGATAGCAAGTCGGGGGCGCATAGCATACACCGCCGCTAGTTCGACTCGCTTGCGCTCACCGCCGGAGAGAGTCTTATCAGCTGAACGGTAGCCGTACACCTTTGCCGGCAGGGCTACTGCTTCGAGCGCATGGATCACGCGCTCTCGGTCGGGCGGATGGACTCCCAAGCCAACATACTTCCCGACCGGAATACCCTCGAAGCGGGCAGGTTCTTGCCATGCCAAGGTGATGCCTAACTTAGCACGCTCGGTGATGGAAAGATGGGTAATGTCTTTACCTTCGAACAAAATACGGCCTTGATCGGGTTGATAGCCCTCACAACCCATGATGGTGTAGGCTAAGGAGGATTTTCCAGAACCGTTCAAGCCTAGTAGAGCATGAACTTGTCCGGGGAAGATCTCCAAATTGACGTCGTTCAGGATTAGGCGTTCTTCTCGTTTTATGCTCAGGTTCTCAATTTTCAAAATGGGTTCGGTCATCAATTATCCTACTCTACTGTGTGAAATCTAATGCTTGGCCCTAGCGTTTGCGTCGGACAGGCGGCAGCTATCTTCCACTCTGTTTGCAACTTTCCGGGGAAAGATGCGCTGCTCAGAAAGTTATTATAATCCATTGGTAAGTTCCATGGAGCATGCCGGCGATCCTTGCGCTAAAAGCAGTGGTTAACGGCGGAAGGAAGTGCAGAACCAGCGTATCAGCCATGAGAGCCATCGGGGCTGATGCTTTTTTAATTTTTGTTGAATTTCTGCCAAAGTGATTTGGTAACCTTGCTGAATCAACTCAACTGTTCGGCTCAAGTCCCAAACGGGGACAATTTTATCTCCCTGGAGACGTATGTGCCGGACGCTAACTCCTCGGGCAGCCGCTAATGCCATCACCACCTCTAACTGACGTTGCTCGACCGTGTTGATCAACTTTTGTCGGGGCGTCAGGTTCAGGACGAAGAAAGAAGCAGGACGCTGGTAATCGGATGCGGGATCTCAATCCCATGGCTTTCAAGTTGGGCTTTGATGTTTCTCACCGCCTCATCTCGCGCCTGAAAGAGATTGGTTTCAGCAAGGTCAATCCAGAAATAGACGCGCAGATCAATGGAAAAATCACCGAAAGTTTCGGAAACGATGATCGGCGCTGGCTCACTGACAAAGCCTTTG
>CAKZNJ010000329.1 GCA_937129505.1 uncultured Anaerolineae bacterium
GATAGAACCTCTTGGATGATTCCTCCACCAAGGCATCGTTCTTCTTGGTAAAAAACTGCTGCTTGACCGGGAGTAATGTCATAGTATGGCTCAAGTAATTCTACCAGCCAAAAGTCACCATGATCGTATTGTTGTAGGTTGGCAGGTAGTAAAGGCGATTGGTAGCGTACTTTAACCGTTATTTGTAAAGCTGAATTGGTAGCAACACCGCTGATCCAATTCACTTGGGCTACTTTGAAAATTCGTTTTCTGGTCTCACTTTTGGATCCGACAATCAAAGCATTCTTATGCGGCTCTTTGGCAGTTACATACACAGGTGCACTTGTTTGCAATTGTAATCCTTTCCGTTGCCCAATGGTGTAATAAGGTAATCCACGGTGCTGACCAAGAATTCTGCCTTCTGTGTCAAATATCGGACCAGTGGCAGGAGGGGGGTCTAGATATCGAGATAAAAAAGAACGATAATCCTCGCCGCCCAGAAAGCAAAGGTCTTGACTTTCGTCGCGATTGGCAACCGGAAGGTGCAACTCAACAGCAAGTGCCCGCACTTCTTGCTTGGTCAACTCACCGAGTGGGAACAAAGTTTTTGCTATTTGGGATTGGGTGAGGATGTGCAATACGTAAGACTGATCTTTTGAGAGATCTTTGGCACGCATTAGATGAAAGACACCGTTTTGGTCGATTAACTTTCGGGCATAATGACCAGTAGCGAGGTAATCAGCTCCTAAGGAAAGAGCAAAATTGAACATCGCTCCCCAGCGGATCAGACGATTGCACTGAATGCAAGGGTTCGGAGTGATCCCTTGTCGGTATCCTTCAATAAAGTATGTGACTACTTGATGAAAAAATTGCTCGCGCACATCTAAGGTATAAAAAGGGATATCCAATTTGGCTGCCACTCTTTTTGCCAAGCGCATCGAATCAGGGGTACAACAGCGGTTGAGTTTCTCGCGACCTTGCTCGCTCCATAGGTTCATCATCACCCCAATCACTCGAAAGCCCTCTTTTTGCAGCAGTGCTGCCGCTACAGAGCTATCCACACCGCCACTCATTCCAACAACTACCGTCTTTTCATTCATGAATTCACACCAGATTTATTGTCTCAATTTATTGACGGTTGCCTTCAAGCAATCAAAAAATCCTTGCAGGTGTTCGAAAGTGGTATCCTTTCCCAGCGTGACTCGTAAAGAGCTTAATGCAAGCTCTCTGGATAAGCCTAAAGCCAATAATACTTCCGAAGGGGCAGGGTTTCCAGTTTTACATGCCGAACCTGAAGAGCAAGCATAACCCGCGATATCTAATAAAGTGAGAAGTTTTTGGCTATCCATACCCCTAAAGACGAAACTAGCATGGTTCGGCAAGCGTTGGGTTCTGTGACCAGTCAAGAAGCTGTTTGGGATTTGGCTAAGTACATGATCGATCAGCCAATCCCGCAACATCGATAAGCTTGCTTTCCATGTCTCTTGATTGTGTTCCACAAACCGCAATGCTGCGCTCATACCGACAATGGCAGGGATATTTTGCGTCCCTGAGCGCAACGCCCATTCTTGGCCACCACCTGTCTGAGTGGGTAAGATAGGGGTGCCCTTGCGCACATATAGAGCGCCAATTCCCTTCGGCCCATAGAACTTATGAGCCCCTAAGGAAAGTAGATCAACGTACAATTTCTCAACATCTAAAGAAAGATAAGCTGTTGCCTGGATAGCATCTGTATGAAAGGGGATGCCTCGCTCCCGACAAAGTATTCCAATCTCGTTGATTGGATTGATTGTGCCAATCTCATTATTGGCATAGATTACAGAAACCAGGGCAGTATTCGGCCTGAGGCGTTTTTGGACAACTTCGGGAGAGACAACCCCGACAGAGTCAACCTCAAGGATTTCAAGCTCAAAACCGAAGTATTTTGCTAGCTGCTCTGCGGTATGAGAAACTGCATGATGTTCGACAGCGCTAATTAACAGATGGTTCGCTCCGCTTTGCTCTTTGCGCGCCAGGGCACAGCCACGCAAGGCAAGATTATCGCTTTCTGTTCCACCCGAGGTAAAAACAATTTCTTCAGGAGTGCAGTTGAGATGGTTTGCTAATATCTCACGGCATTCTTCTAAAACTGCATCAGCTTGTTGACCAAATTGGTGGATTGATGATGGGTTGCCAAATTCATTCTCAAAAAATGGCATCATTGCTTCAATGACGTCCTTTGTCATTGGAGTTGTCGCAGCATAATCTAGGTAAATTCGATTAAACTTGGTTTTCATTGGAGTAATTATATCCTATTGAGAGGATTACTTTGCTAGACTTAGACTACAAACAATGTGATATTATCACGGATTGTGATGGCAAGAACTAATCTCTGACTTGATATAATACAAGCGTAGCCAATATCAATTGGAGGAGTTCATTATGCAAATAAAGTTTGGAACGGATGGCTGGAGGGGGATGATCGCCGATGACTATACCTTTACCAATGTACGCCGTTGCGCTCAGGGATTCGCCGATTTTCTGAACGATTCTGGGTATCGAGGTGAAAGTGTTGTCATTGGCTATGATCGCCGATTTCATTCGGAAAATTTTGCAGCAGCGGCTGCAGAAGTTATGTGTGGGAATGGATTTAGGGTTTGGTTAACAGACACTGCTACACCAACGCCAGTGATTGCTTTCTCTATTGTGGAGAAAGGAGCAGCAGGGGGGATCAATATTACTGCTTCCCATAATCCTCCGACGGATAATGGCTTTAAAGTTCGGAATGAGTTCGGTGGGGCGATTGACCCGAAAGGATTGATCGAAATTGAAAATCGCATACCTGCTGATGAGTCAGGGATAAAAAGAATCCCATATGAAGAGGGACTCGATTCGGGAAAGGTCCGTCTATTTGATCCCGCTCCCCCTTATATTCAACAGCTTCACAGTCTGGTAGACATTGAAAAGATTCGCCAAGCAGGTTTGCGTATTTGTGCTGATCCCATGTGGGGCAATGGCATCGGTTGGATGCCCCGCTTGTTAGGGGGAGGCAAAACAACCGTAACAGAAATTCATAACCAGCGCAATCCAATTTTCCCGGGCATGAAGAGACCCGAACCGATTCCACCCAATATTAATGTAGGATTGAAAGCTGTACTAGAGACAAATTCGGATGTTTTGATTATCACGGATGGTGATGCAGATCGGCTTGGCCTGGGGGATGAGAAGGGTGCCTTTATCGATCAATTAAGGGTGTTTGGCTTATTGGCTTATTACTTGTTAGAAGTGCAAGGACGGCGAGGCCCGATAGTAAAGACTCTTTCCACCACGACTATGCTAAATAAACTTGGCAAAATTTACAACGTACCCGTTTACGAAACGGGGGTAGGTTTTAAGTATGTGGCACCGAAAATGTTGGAAACGCACGCCATGATTGGGGGAGAAGAATCAGGCGGATATGCCTTTCATGGTCATGTGCCAGAAAGAGACGGTATTCTTGCAGCATTGTATCTTTTAGATATGATGGTTGAATTGGGCAAGAAACCTTCAGAGTTGGTCGATTTGTTATTCAGCGTTGTTGGGGCACATTACTATTCCCGTGTTGACACCCTCTTCGAAGGGAATCGTCAGGAATATGAAAAGCGAATTCTCTTGGCTAATCCAACTTCAATCGGTGGCTTAGCTGTGACAGGCTTAGATACAACAGATGGTTTCAAGTTCTCATTAGAGGATGGTGGATGGTTATTAATCCGCTTTTCGGGAACTGAACCCATTATTCGGGTTTATACAGAAACCACTTATCAGGATCGAGTGGAACAAATTCTCGAGGATGGGTTAAAAATTGCGGGTGTGCGGTAGTTGATGGTACTCGTAGATACGCATTGTCATTTGTACCTTTCGGAATTTACTGTGGATATGGAGGCTGTGCTCCAAAGAGCTGCTGACAATCAGGTGAATACGGTCATTGTTGTCGGTATTGATGCCCTTACCAGTCAGCAAGCTGTCCAAATGGCAGATAAATACGAATCGGTTTTCGCTGCGGTTGGCATTCATCCCAATAGCGAAGTCATTGACATTGAAGGAGAGCTGAAACAGATTGAATCTTGGCTTGACCACCCGAAAGTGGTCGCAATAGGCGAAATTGGGCTAGATTATTATTGGGAAACCGTCTCTCCTGAAGAACAAAAATATCGACTTAGTCGGCAGTTACGGATAGCATCCGACTTAGGTCTGCCCATCATTGTGCATAATCGCAATGCCATGCCTGATCTATATCCTCTTGTTGCCGAATGGAGCAAGGATAGGGCAGGGCAATCCTATGCCAGTGGTAAATTGTTGGGTGTTTTCCATTCTTTCTCCGAGGATCACCCCTGGGCGGAGAAACTTGTTGATATTGGCTTTTTAATCGGCGTCAGCGGTGTAATCACTTTTCCAAATGCACGTAAAATAAAAAATGTGGTTCGTTCCATCTCCCTTACGCAATTGCTTTTGGAAACGGATGCCCCTTATCTGTGTCCCCAACCCTTCCGGGGGAAACGAAACGAACCCGCCTACTTAGTATATGTTCTAAGGGAAGTTGCGAGTATCCTGTCGGCATCAGAGGAAACGGTTGCTGAAACAACCACCAAAAATGCACAAACTTTATTCGGAATAGGTTAACGTGAATCCACCTCAAAATTTCCTCGCCCCTATCCTTCCTGATCTGTCCAAAGTAGAAAACCGAATGCGCGCTTTGGACGAGCATCACCATCAGGAGCTATCCAACGCGTTGGAGCATTTACTATCTTCGGGGGGAAAGCGGATCCGTCCGGCGGTTGTCTTACTTACGGGGAGAATGTACCGCGGCGATATTGACCGATTGATCTCCTTAAGTGCAGCCATTGAACTGCTCCATACAGCCACCTTGGTTCACGATGATTTGATTGATGGAGCATTGCTTAGAAGAGGGATTGCGACCCTCAACGCGAAATGGTCTCCTGCTGCGACAGTGTTGACAGGAGATTATATTTTTGCCCAAGCTGCACGTTGTGCCGCCGAAACGGAATCGGTCTATTTGATGAAACAGTTCGCTATGACCTTAGCAACAATTGTTAACGGGGAAATTGACCAACTCTTCTCCACTCATCGTTATTCGACCCGTAAGGAATACTATAAACGGATATATGCCAAAACAGCTTCTTTATTTGAACTTGCTTCTAGCGCTGCGGCGCATTTGAGTCAGGTTTCAGATCACGAAGTTGAATGCATGCGTCAATTTGGGTATGCGCTGGGTATGGCATTCCAGATTGTGGATGACATCTTGGATTTCACGGGAGCTCAGGAAACGGTAGGAAAACCAGTAGCGAGCGACTTGAGACAAGGATTGATCACGTTACCATTTATATGTTACCTTGAAAAGCACCCCGAAGATGAAGAAGTTCAAGCTGTGTTAGCCGGTGAGAAGGCAAATGTCGATAAATTAGTAACAGATATCCGCGAAAGCGGGGCTGTTCAGGATGCTTTTCAAATTGCCCGCAACTACATCGATGAAGCTGTAGGGATTTTGGAAGATCGACCTGAGTGTATTGAGCGAAAAGCTCTAAAGGAATTGTCAGAGTACGTTATCCTACGTCATATATAACAGGTAAACTTTAATTATTTTTCTTGATTTTTCTTTCATCCCTTGACGGAATGTTTTTCAGATGATATATTACCGCCTAATATGAAAATAATGAATTGCGCGACCACCACCAATACGATGACCACTACTGATTACCTGCACAGGTGGGGCGTTCGCGCGTAACTTGCTGATGTAGAGCAATCGATCACCCAAACGCCCCCCATGGGGCGTTTTTTTATAATAAAGAGATTGAGAAGGAGTTTAATCATGGAGAACCTCGCTCCCTTAGACAAACCGGTTTTTGCAGTTCCCCAGGAGAACTTAATCCCTGTTGTGGACTATCTCAGCAAGATGACAGACATTCCCCCTTCTAGGATGTTCTTGATCAATAAATCGTTAAGAGTCTTTCAAGAAAAATATCCTGGCAAACCTATTTTTGATGCCTCGCAAGGCGACGGTGGAGCCAGCTTGCCCGGAGTATTACCTGAAATCCTTGAAACCGCAGCTGAGATGCAAATTAAACATGGCACCTCTTATGATATGCCTTATGGCACCGATGATTACCGACGGTCAGTTATTGAAGATTATTGGAAGCTTGACCCATCATTGGGAATCACACCGGCGAATGTGGTCGGAACTGCAGGCGGTAGGGATGCACTGGTTAAAGCCTACCAAGCTATGTTAGCGCTTGGGTATGGCCGCGTTGGCGATGTTGTCATCGTTTCCCGAGTGCCTTGGATCTCCTATAATTGGGGACCCTACGGAATTGGAGCAAATGTCCTTTACGCGCCGGGAAGACCTGAAAATGGGTGGGCATATACGGAGGAAAGCCTCAAAGAGTGTGTGGATTTTGCCGCTAGATCTGAACGAAAGATTGCTTGTTTGGTGATCACCAATCCTGATAATCCAACCGGCTTGACTTTATCGGTGGAAAGGCAAGTGAGTTTAGCCAAGAAAGCCCTAGAGTTAGGTGTAGCGTTTGTTTTATTCGACTGGATGTATCATTACGTCACCGATGAAGAGCCAATGGATCTGAATTCCTTCCTGCAGTATTTTTCAAAAGAGGAACGAAAACGCTTGGTCTTTTTGGATGGGATCACGAAGAGTTTGGGCGGTTCGAATATCCGAAACAGCCACTTAATAGCCTCAGAGGAAATGATAAAGTTCATTGTTTCGAGAGCGTCTCATACGGTTATGCCACCCTACTTTTCGTTGGCGGTCGCAATGGCTGCATATAAAATGGGATATGACAAGGCAACCAAGCCCATTGTCGAGCCCACCAATGCTAGTCGAAAGGCACTGAAAGCTTTTTTGGATAAAAATCATTTTACCTATATCCTAGGGAAAGGTTATTATGCTTTTATTCATGTTGGAAAGTGGTTAGAGGCAAAGGGGTGGGTTGATACAGAGCCGATGGGACAGTATTTTGCGGAAGAGTTTGGTTTAGCTATTGTCCCCGGCGCCTTTTTCTCGGCTTATGGAGGAGAATGGATTCGTTTTTCGTATGCAACGCCAGTGGACAGGACTTTAGGGGCCTTGGAGCGTTTGGTAGAGGGGCTGAAGAGTTTGGAGGTCTCATGAGCGAATACCGACCTGATCTGTTCATTGAAAAATTTCGCCACGCCATAGAAGTTGCTGAGCAAACTAATCCCAGTAGTGGCGTTTGTGGCTATGAGCTTGAGTGGAATATGCTTGATTCACATCTCTGGCCGCTCTTGACGGTAGGGTCAGGGCCTGAACGGATTTCCTTCGTGGATTATTTACGAGATGAAATTTTGCCGCCCTCTTTTCGATCTCTTTCTCAGCTTGAGGTCTACCATTGGATGATCGAATGGGCAACCCGTCCTTATTATCATCTGATCGGCGCAGTCTATGAATCGCGGGTGCTTGAAGCAGTTTTGATCAATGCTCTCCATCAAGCAAGTGAGAAATTTGGCGAACGTTTTTACTATTGGCATGGCAATCTCCTTTTCCAACCTCAATTCGGCAAGGAATGCATCCCCGGCTCCTGGAACCTAGCTAAACGGCGTTACCTCGAGCGGTGTGTGGACATGTATGGCGCGGCTTTAGCAACTGCCGGTATTCACACCAATCTATCCCTGCCAGAGACCCTTCTTTCT
>CAKZNJ010000330.1 GCA_937129505.1 uncultured Anaerolineae bacterium
TGCTCCGCTAAAGCAATGCCCACCGCGGTGGAGATGCCCTGCCCGAGCGGGCCAGTGGTCATCTCCACCCCTCGCTCCGGGTCGTACTCTGGGTGGCCAGGGGTTGCACTTTCCCACTGGCGAAAGCGCTGTAATTCCTCCAAGGGCATCGGATAACCGAAAACATGCAATAGGGAATAAAGCAACATCGAGCCATGACCAGCAGAGAGGATGAAACGATCCCGATTAAACCAGCGCGGATCGGCTGGATTATGCTTTAAGTAATGTCCCCACAAGAGGGTTGCAATGTCGGCAGCCCCAAGGGGCAAGCCAGGATGTCCAGAATTCGCCTTTTGAACGCCGTCAATTGAGAGCATTCGCAAGGTCGTAGCGACGAGTTGATCGAGATTTTTGGTTTCCGTCATTATCCCTACCCAATTCTAGCGATTTGATATGGAATTAATCGCTTTATTCAAAGCGTCTAAATTTCTCCTACACTCCTTAGTCTCTTTCCCCTCTCCAAGTCGGAGAGGGGATGAATAAAAAGGGAATCAATCAGTTAAGCTGGTACTTTATTGCCCAGAACGATCTTCATCCGTTCACCAACATACTCTTCCAAGCCAATGGAGGCTTTGGCAAAAGCC
The DNA here is from genome assembly GCA_937129505.1 of uncultured Anaerolineae bacterium. Classification (GTDB taxonomy): domain Bacteria; phylum Chloroflexota; class Anaerolineae; order Anaerolineales; family UBA4823; genus NAK19. The sequence continues at coordinate 624 of CAKZNJ010000330.1, forward strand.
TCAGCCGTTGCTACTGTCGCTGGATGATCGTTGAATTCGGTAATCTCTAACCCATTGGGATCCATCGCTTGAATAGCATAGGGGATCTTGGTCAGTTTATTCATCACCTCGGTTGGAATTTCCTCGCCAATGAGGTTGGAGAACTGCAGGTCATTGCACTTCTGCCACAAGGGCTCGAGTACGTAGGGTGGCATGGTGTAGACAATTTCCCCCCCAGCAATCATCTCCACATCCCAGAAGCGATAGCGTCCAGCCACATTCGGACCGTCGCGCATCGAGCAAGCAAGCAGTTTGCTGGCATAGCCGCCCTCGGTGAGCAGACGGTAAGCTTTGCGGAAAACATGAATCCCAAACCAATGCTTATCTTGCCACGAAAGTGAAATACCCCGACGTGCCGCTTGGACATCCAGTTCAGGGTTTTCGGTCAAACGGCCGATCATCATAGTGATGACTGCGCGCCACTTGCTCATATCGACGCCGTTCTTCTTGGCAATCTCAATGCCCTCCATGGCTGCATTAGCAACAGCCATAATTTGAGGCAGCATAAAGCAAGTCGTTACATTGGTTGGAATTGCCATGGAGGTCAGAACCTTGACGACTTCTACGCCTTGAGTCGTGCCAGGAACCTTGATCATCAAGTTCGGCGCAATGGCGCGAATCTCCTTAGCATCTTCGATCATCTTCTCCGTATCGAAATTGATGCGCGGATCGAGCTGCCCTGAAATATACCCGAAGCGGCCATTGGAGGCTTCCCAGATGGGCATCAGCATTTCAGCACCGCGGCGGATGACCTCTTTATAGGTCATCCAAAACAGCTCATGTTGGGTCTTGTCCTTGTTTTCAGAGATCAGATTGTCAATCCATTCATTCCAAAAATCGGGATCATTCTTAACTGCCGTCAGAGACAGGGGGGGATTAGTCGTACAGCCTCGGATAACACTATTCGCCGGATCATCGACATTGAAAAAGCGGGTTAGCTCTTCTTCCATCGTCTTCTTGCGCTCAGGTAGAGCCCAGTCGATCATTTTTTGCTTCCACGACTTGAAGACCAAAGGAGATGAGTCCCACCAGATCTCCATTTCAGGATTGGTGGCAACCAAACGCTCAATGACACTCGGATTCATGGATAAACCTCCTATCTTGTTGTTCAAACTTGGTGTTTACGTCAAACGACGAGGTGAAAATTTACAACAGAGAATATGCTTCTCTGCAACGGACAAGCAACTGTTATCGTTCCATCGCAACCGTTAGAGAGTACATATCTCCACGGTTGTAGCAATAGGTAAACTCGACTGGGGTGCCATCTGTGGCGAGAATTTTGCGCTCTTTATAAAGAATTGGAGCGCCGGGTTTTATATCCAGCAACTTTGCAATCTCAGGAGAAGCGGGAACAGCTTCCAGTTTTTGAATAGCTCGCTTCACCCGGAATCCATACTTCTCCATGACATCCCAAAGATGCACATTGTCTAGTTCTTCGTTGATAATCTCCGCAAATAGATCGCGCGGCAGATAAGAGTCATGAACGGTTACCGGCGTTTGGTTGACAAAGCGCAAGGTACGGATGCAGATTAACGAATCACCGGTCTGACGAAGCAGTTGTTTGGCGATCTTTTCCGGCGCGGGAAGGATCTCGATTTTTAAGACTTTAGATGTTGCCTCTATGCCCTGTTCGCGGGCGCTTTCAAAGAAATTGGTCAGGCGAGTATGATCCCGGTCAAAGTGGGGATAGGAGACAAAGGTTCCTACACCGTGTTTGCGGTGCAGTAAACCTTCCTTGATCAAATCGAGTACCCCCTGGCGCACAGTCATGCGGCTGACGCGATAACGATCGGCTAATTCATCTTCGGAGGGGATTTTCTGACCGGGGTGAAGATTACCTTGCATAATCTCAGCCCGAATAGCTTCGCGTATTTTTACATATAGGGGAATACCATCTGTTGAGAGAATTGTATTCACGGGGGAATCACCGCTGGCTTCTAGACGTCTATACGTCTATATTTTACACCGGGCAACAACGATTGTCAAGTTAAAATTTTCGGAAAACCCACAAAGGGCCTACCTTGCTCCTGTTGTCCCTTTGGCAATCAGGAGCGCCTTTTCCCCTTCTATGTGGAGGTTCTTCTTTTCTACTCTTTGAGACAGTAGAGTGAACGGAGGTTCACTCTACTGTCTTCACCAAGGCTAATTGCGACTCAACACGTCCAAGCGCGGTTTGACAATCAATGTCGGGCAAGGACAATAGTGGAGAAGCTTGCATGGCACGGAACCAAATTGCCAGCTATGCCCTTTGCTCACTCCGTGTGCTCCAACTACCACGAGATCGATCTTCTCCTTTGAGACGTATTCCCGAATTTGCTCACAAGGCTCACCTTGCAAGAGAACCACTCGCGTGGGGAGTTCATGTCTCTGCAAGATTAGGGTAGCCCGGCGCAGGATCTCATCCGCATCTTGAAGGGATAGCTGTTTCGCCTTCCCGTTCCCGTTAGGGGTCGGCTGTTGTATGGCTTGCCGATCCAAGCGATGCATTGGCAAAGGCGGGATGACATGAACGATGTGGATTTCTGCTCCGTCTGGCAAGGGGAAGTCGCCGAGATATTCGGCAGCGTATTCTGCTTGCGAGGAACCATCGGTGAAAAACCCGATCTTTCGCAATCCCTGATAGGGATGACGGTAGATCATGATCGGCAGATGAATTGCTTGCACAACTTTCTCCGCCACTCCTCCCAGCAGAATACCAAATGCATGTTTCAAGCCTGTGGCGCCTAGGATGACCAAATGAGGCGAGAGCTCCTCTGCTGTTTTGACAATCATCTTGGCAGGATCGCCCCCCCTCAAAATTGTCCTAGCCGTGATTTCCCCTTGTTCAAGTCGTTCTCGAGTTTGTTCCAAGCACGCCTCCCGCAACGCCATCCCTGCCGCCTCTCGATTGCTAACCACGGACAAAGCAGTCACCGTGCAGTTATAGAGAGGCAAATCAACCAACAAATCGATCGCCGCTAGGACATCCGGAGAGCCATCATCCGCAAGCAAGATGCTGAAATATTTTTGATATGGATGAAGCGTCACTCGTCGAATCGGTTGGGGATGGTAGTATTCTATATTCATATCGTTACTCCTTTTTGCCAACTTTCCGCTGGACATCACACACCTCCTACGGAAAAAAAACGCCTGCTTACATTTTGACCATCTCATCCATCTTACGGATCGAATGGGAGTAAGCCAGGCACACAAGGAGTCAGTATGTTGTTTTTTGCAATCCGGACCTCGTGGGCCCGGCTTTAATTTCTCTAATAATAATATAGCATAATATTAAGAGAATTTCAATAGATTAACGTTATTTGATATTGTGAAGAATGTCACAAGGGGTACTTCCTGCTATACCACTACCTTTAGGGGTTTATCCTCGACGATTGCCGCTCTGATAAACAAAGATGCCTGTGAGGTTGGCTACCTTCCTCACAGGCTTTTATCACTTCTTTACCAAATTATTTTAGGATGAGTTACTTGCCCAGCCGTTTTTTGAACTCTTCAGTCAACGCTGGGACTATCTCAAACAAATCCCCGATCACCCCGTACTTGGCGAGATTGAAGATGGGTGCGTCTTTATCCTTGTTGATTGCCACAATGACTTTGGAGGTTCGCATTCCGGCCTGGTGCTGCACAGCACCCGAAATTCCGCACGCAATGTAAAGGTCTGGTGAAACAACCTTACCGGTCTGACCTACCTGATGAGAGTAGGGAATCCAGCCGGCATCTACCGCCGCCCGACTAGCGCCGACCGCTGCCCCAAGCACCTTCGCCAACGCCCGCAACGGCTCAAAACCCTCCGGGCCATTCACACCTCGCCCTCCAGAGACAATGATCGCTGCGCCATCGACTGACACCTCTCCTTCCTCAACAACATAATCCACGACCTTAGTTGTCAATTGATCTTCGGCTAGAGCTGGTGAGACCTTGGTCACGCTGCCGCTTTTGCCAGCCGTCTCAGCGGGGGGAGGAAAAGCCCGCACACGCACACTGACCAGAAGCGGCTGACCTTTTTTCGAAACTTCATTGCACAACAATTTTCCTGCATAGACCGGTCGAGTGACCACAATTGCCCCATCTTTGACTTCCAAGGCGGTAGCATCTACGATCACACCACTTTGGAGGTCAATTGAGGCATAAGCAAATAAATCGCGCACCCGGGTGCTCGCCACCCCGATGACAACCTTGGGGCGCGCTTCTGCCAGCACCTTGGCAAACACGGCTGCATAAGGCTCGACCCGAAAATCCTGCAAGCTGGCGTCATCGCAAACTAAAACTTCATCAACTCCCGTAGCGAATGCCTGCTGGGCAAGTGCCTCCACACCACTGCCAATCAGTAGAGCTGTTATGCCCCCACCCATTTTTTCCGCCACACTTTTTGCTGCGCTCACCGCTTCCCAGGCTGAGGGGGTGGCTTGTCCCTTGAATTGATCTATGTAAACCCAAACTTGATTTGCCATCGTTTCACCCTCTAAATAATCTTCTCAGCGATTAGTTTATCTGCCAACTTTGCAGCAACCTCCTGGGGACTGCCGCCCTCGATCCATTCAACCTTGGTCTCTTTGACCGGCATGGGGTAAATCTCAGGCCAGGCGACAAACGCTCCGCTGGCGCCAACCTGCCCCGCATCCACCCCCAAGTCGGCAATTCCCCATGTCGGAATCGTCGCCTTCGAAGCTTTGCGAATGCCCATGAAAGATGGATAGCGAGGCTCATTGATACCTTTTATCACGCTGACAACAGCAGGCAATTTTGCTGAGCATACCTGGCGGCCTTCTTCCATGAACCGTTCGACTTTGATCGTCTTTGCTGCTGGGTCAATCTCGTGAATCTTGATCACTTGGGTTAAGACCGTCCAGCCGAGGTGTCGCCCAAGCATGGCAGCGGTTAAGCCGGTATCTCCATCAATCGCTTGCTTCCCCAAAAGGATCAGATCAACATCCCCCAGTTTCTGCACCGCTTTGGCAAGGGTGAGAGCCGTTGCGGAGGCATCCGACCCTTTGAGCGCTGGGTCAGTGATCAGATACGCCTCATCACAACCGACTGCCAAACACGTCTTTAACGCCTCAACGGCGCTTTCCGGTCCCATGCTAACCGCTGTGGCTTTGCCGCCGAACTTTTCTTTCAACAGCAAGGCTTCCTCATAGGCATATTCATCCCAAGGATTGACGATGAGCGGTGAGTCGCCCCAGGTGACATGAGAATCGACCACTTGCAACTTCGCAGCCGTATCCGGCACTTGTTTGACACAAACGACGATATTCAACTTTAACCTCCTTATCTGTCTCAAAAGTACATTATTATTGTAAATTGGGAGCGAGTCTTTGCTCTTTAGGCTAGCCTCTCGCTCCTGTTGATCCGTCATCTCACTTAACAGCGGATGCGCTCGCCTTTCGGATCCCATAACGGCTCTTTAACGACTTCGGCGCCAACCACCTCACCGAAGAACTCGATGTCCAATCTCGTCCCGATTTTTGTGTAATCAATCGGCAGATAGGCATAAACAATGCTCTTTTTCACCGAGTAGCCATAACCGCCAGAGGAGACCCAACCGACAATTTCATTCTTGCCTCCGGGTCGAATAGGCTCTTTCCCCAGCGCAATCGTTCGGTCATCGTCTAAAACGATGCAGCACAATTTCCGTTTCAAGCCCTCGGCTTTCTGCTTAAGCAAGGCTTCGCGGCCGAGGAAATCACCTTTATCTAGCTTGACTGCAAACCCTAGCCCGGCTTCATAAGGGGTATAGTCGGGTGTGGTCTCGCTTGCCCAATACCGGTACCCCTTTTCCAGCCGCAGCGTGTCAATTGCCTTATAACCCGCCGGCACCATCCCCAAGGGCCGTCCGGCTTCCCACAAAACATCCCACAATCGCTGACCATATTCCATTGGGCAGTAGAATTCCCATCCCAACTCGCCAACATAGGTCACCCGCATGGCTTGGCATGGGACATCTCCCACAGCAATCTTTTTCGTCGTCATGTAGGGGAAACCCTCATTGGAGACATCGTCAGTGGTGACCTTTTGTAGGATTTCACGCGCCTTTGGACCCCACAAACCGATACAGGCATACGCCGAAGTAATGTCCTCGACCGTTACCGAGCCATCTTCGGGCATGTTCATCCGCAGCCAAGAGAGATCATGCTCACCAAAGGCTGTGCCGGTGATAATCCAGAAGCGGTCCTCCCCAACGCGAGTTACGGTGAAATCACATTCAATGCCCCCTCGCTTATTAAGCATTTGGGTGTAGATGACGGTGCCAACCGGCTTATCGATATCGTTTGCGCAGAGATATTGTAAGAATTTCAACGCCCCAGCGCCGCGCACTTCAAATTTGTTGAAGGAGGTCTCATCAAAGAGACCGGCAATCTCCCGCGTTTTTAGATGTTCATATCCAATCGCCCGTGACCAGTTATGGTGTGCCCATCCTTTCGGTTCATGGCCATGGCGCGCTAAAGCTTCATGCGGCTTGAACCAATTCGGTCGTTCCCAACCGGTCTTCTCGCCAAAGACAGCGCCGAGGTCGCGCAAGCGATAGTAGGTTGGCGAGAGTCGCAAGGGTCGGCCGCTCATTCGCTCTTCGCCGGGGTAATGGATGTCATAATATTGAGTATAGGTTTCCAAAGTCCGGGTGACCGTATAGCTCTGGCTGGCGTAATTCGAGCCGAAGCGACGGACATCCAACCGCCAGACATCATATTCTGGCTGACCGTCAATGATCCATTCAGCCATCACCTTGCCAATGCCACCTGCTCCTGCTAGACCATGAGCACAGAATGCACACGCTACCCAAAAACCTTTCACCGAGGTAGGACCGAGCAGAAATTCACCATCGGGGGTAAAACCTTCTGGGCCGTTGTAGTACATCTTGATCTCTGCCGTCTCAATCGCCGGCACGCGTTTGATGGAGTTTTCCATCAGGGGAGTAAAGCGATCCATATCAAAGGGTAAAAGCTGGTATTTGAAATCTTTGGGGATGCCATTCAACCCAAACGGCAGGGGATCACGCTCGTATCCGCCTGTT
>CAKZNJ010000331.1 GCA_937129505.1 uncultured Anaerolineae bacterium
TCGTTGACCGTGACCAAATGAACGCCTTTTCCGGTCAGGGCGTTCAAATAGAGCGGCAGAGTGGCAACCAACGTTTTCCCTTCGCCAGTGCGCATCTCCGCAATTTTTCCTTGATGGAGCACAATCCCACCGATCAACTGAACATCGTAATGGCGTAAACCAATCGTGCGTTTGCTGGCTTCTCGCACAGCGGCAAAGGCTTCGGGCAAAAGGTCATCAAGAGTTTCGCCTTCGCTTAGACGATGGCGAAATTCAGATGTTTTGGCAAGCAATGCGGTGTCGCTCAACGCCTCGAAGTCCTTCTCTAGGGCGTTTATCTGAGAGACGACCTGCGCCGTTTTTTCAAGCTCTTTTTTGTTGGGGTCGCCCCCGATCAATGTGACAAACCTTCTCAACATAGTTGTTTCCTCGGAAAGTGATTATAGCACAGGCGCTTTGGCATGTTGGATGATGAGAATGTTATAATCCATTTATATTGCAGTAGTGTTTTGGGGAACAAGCGAGGGTTAGCAAGTCGACAACTGGTTATCCAGTGGAACACTACTGGCAATGAACTGCTTGGAAGGAGGAGAAGAATGAACGAAAAAGCAGGTGCCCAAATTAGCCGCCGGGCTTTTCTCCAATCGGCACTGATTCTATTTATCATGATGATGACTGCCGGTGTCCTCACTTTGGTTTTACCGGCTGGCGAATATCAACGTTCGATTATCGACGGGCGAGAGATGATCGAGCCCCAATCCTATCAACAGGTAGAACGCCCCAATTACCCCTTTTGGCGTTGGTTTCTTGCCCCGCTGGAAGTGCTGATCGGGCCCGACCAGTTGACCTTAATCGTAATTATCCTGTTTATCCTTATGGTGGGTAGCGGCTTTGCTGTTTTGGACAAATGCGGCATTCTCCAAGCAGGACTGGGACGGCTGATCGGACGCTTTCAAAATAAGAAATACCTTCTTTTAGCGCTGATCGCGCTGTTTTTCATGAGTTTGGGAGCCTTCTTCGGCATCTTTGAGGAAGTGGTACCGCTGGTTCCTCTCATGCTTGCCCTTTCTTATCTCTTGGGGTGGGACTCGCTGGTTGGATTGGGAATGAGCATCTTAGCTACTAACATCGGCTTTTCAGCAGCCATCACCAACCCCTTTACCATTGGAGTTGCGCAACGGATTGCCCAGTTGCCAGCCTTTTCTGGAGCGGCTTTTCGTGCCGTGGTCTTCTTGGCGATGTATGCCGTTTTCTTGCTCTTTTTGGTACGCTATGCCAAACGGATTGAAAAGGAACCGCAAAGCTCGCTGACCTATCACGAAGATGAGCATTTCCGTCACCGATTTCAAGCCTTGGATGTCCAGCAATTAACGGCGGCGGCGCCGAAATTGAAAACCGCCATGGCGGTTTTTGGATTATTTCTTTTATTAATCCTGATCGTCTTGGTCTCGGCACCCTTTATACCCTCTTTGAGTGATTTTAGTTTACCCCTTGTGGGTGTACTGTTCTTAGTCGGCGCGTTAGCAGCAGGATTGAACAGTGGGGCGGGTTGGAAAACAGTCCGTTCTGCCCTCGGTGAAGGGTTGGGAGGCATTGCCCCTGGCATCCCGCTCATCTTGATGGCTGCCAGCGTAAAATATATCGTTGCTCAAGGGCGGGTGATGGATACGATCTTATATCAGGCTTCTCGGTCTTTAGGAGAGTTATCGCCCTTTGAAGCTGCACTCTGGGTTTATGGTTTGGCTTTATTGCTAGAGTTCTTTATTGCTTCTGGATCGGCAAAGGCTTTGCTGGTGATGCCGATCCTTTTGCCGTTGGCAGATCTGTTGGGAGTTACGCGACAGATAACCGTTACTGCCTATTGCTTTGGGGATGGCTTCTCAAACCTTGCTTATCCGACCAATCCGGTGCTGTTAATCTGTCTAGGATTGACGGTGGTCAGTTATCCGCGCTGGATGCGTTGGACAGCCCCCTTATGGTTGGCAATTGTGATTGTGTCGGTTCTGTTTTTAGCTTTGGCGGTGGCGATCAGATTAGGGCCGTTTTAGCCCTTGCGCCGGTCGCTAAGCGGGATCGGTAGGAAGGGTTTGCGGGGCAGGCTTTTCGCCGGTAAGAGAGAGGCTGATTAAAAAGCCGATGACCATGATCGCCGCGCCTGTGAGATAGGGTAGGTGCATTTGCACATCGAAGATAAATCCTGCCCAGAGAGGTCCGGCGATGCGCCCTAAGCTCAAAAACGAGTTATTCAACCCCATCGTAAACCCCTGCTCTTCGTTGGTGCGCCGAGAGATTAAAGCTGCAACCGCAGGGTTGAGCATGGCATTGCTAAAAACGAAAATACCGCTGGTGAGGAACACCTGTAGGAAGTCCTGAGCCAAGATCATCAGGATAAAGCCAAAGGCACTGCCGAGTAAGGCACTGCGCACAATCGCTACTTCTCCAAAGCGACGGGTTGCCGGTCCGGTCAGGGTTCCTTGCACAATGGCAGAAATTAATCCGATAAAGGTGAGCACGCTTCCTACTTGGGCGGGGGTAAAGTTGTAGCGTTGTTTGGCATAGAAGCCGAAGATCCCCTCGAAGTTTGTTAAGCCGAAACTGAGCAGGAAGGACATGAGGAAAAGAATGCTAATGGGACTTCGCAAAGCAACGCCGAGATTTTGTAGGCGCAATTGTCTGACTGATGTGGTGGGAGGTGCAATTGGCGGATGACTCTCAGGTAAAAGGAAGAGCACCATTAGCAAGGCAATCAGCGACAGCGCTGCGGCCAGAAAAAAAGGCGCTGCAAGCGAAATGTGGGCCATCCAGCCGCCCAAGCCAGGCCCGACCACCATCCCCAACCCCATCGCTGCTCCAATCATGCCCATCTTTCCGCCTCGTTCGCTTTGGGCTGTGCTGTCTCCGATGTAAGCCATCGCTGTTGGCAGGGTTGCCGAGGAGAGGATGCCGGCAAGGGCGCGAGCCGCAAAGAGCATCCAAAGCTGGGTTGAGAAGCCGTAGAGCACTTGTGCCAAGGCGTTGCCCAAAACGCCGAGCATCAAGATCGGTTTGCGCCCGTAGCGATCAGAAAGACTGCCCCAGATGGGGGCGAAAATGAACTGCATCACTCCATAAATTGCCATCAGGCTACCCATTGCGCTGCCGCCACCCCCGAATTGAGTGACGTAGAAGGGCAAAATCGGGATGACAATCCCGAAGCCCAGCATGACCACCACAAGGGTGAAGAACAAGATCAAGACCGGCCGATTTTTCATACCGAAGTGGAATTGCCTTTCTCTAGTTTGGTCGGTGGAGCAAGTTGCCCCGCAGAGGAACCCAATGGGCGATTCTACCACCCTTCGACAGGATGACGGCCAGAAGCGGCAGATTGGGCTTCGTTTTTTGGGGGATCAAACCCAATGTATAATAGCGCTGTTCGCTTCTAGCGAGGAGCGAACAGCAAAATGAAGCTAAAAGGAGGTTATCCCCCAATGTTCAATCTTGGTTGGCTGTTTTACGCTATTGTCTCATTAGTGACCTGGGGTTTTTGGGGGTTTCTAGGGAAGGTTGCGTCACGCAGCATGTCGGGTGAGGGGTTGGTCTTGATCTCCAGCGCCGGTTGGGTCGCTACGTTTCCCATATTTCTGGCGGCCTTTAGCGCTCACCTTCAGCCAGCCTTGGGAAGTCGCGACCTGCTCTGGGGTTTACTAGGCGGCGTGGTAGGTAGCTTAGGAATGCTGTTTTTCTACTTTGCCTTGCAAGGGGGGGAAACCTCACGGGTGGTGGCGATTACCGCTGCGTATCCTCTGATTACAGCCCTTTTGGCTTATTTTTTCTTGGGGGAACAATTTACCTTGGTGAAAGGGATTGGCTTATTGTTCGCCTTAATCGGAATTGTGATCCTTTCTCAGTGAGGGAGCGAGAAGGCTTAGACGATGATTCGCCTGCAGTGGTATGGAGAGGTCATCCGCATCGAGCTTGCCAGAACGATCCTGGGGCGGGGGCGTTATTGGACAATTGCCTATTGGGTGGACGGCCTTTTAATTGACAGCGGCTGTGCCCATACGTCTAGAGAACTGCTATCTCTTTTGCAGGCTTACGAAATTCAGGCAATCATCAACACCCATTCTCATGAAGATCATATCGGGGCGAATTCCCCGTTGCAAAAACAGAATCCGAACCTGCCCATTTTTGCTCACCCGAAAGCAATTCCTGTTCTGGCAAATCCTCAGCGAGAACAACCGCTACAGGCTTATCGGCGCTTTTTCTGGGGTATGCCTTTGCCTTCTCGAGGAAGGGCGGTAGGCGATGGAGAAGAGATCTGGGGGAAGCAATATCGCTTTCGCGTCATCTATACCCCAGGACATAAAGAGGATCATTTATGTCTTTACCAACCAGATCAGGGGTGGCTATTCAGTGGGGATTTGTTTGTGGGAGGGAAAGATCGCGCCTTAGGCGCAGGGTATCGTATCTGGGAGATTATCGACTCGCTGAAAAAGATTGCTCAACTGCCCATTCGATGGCTTTTTCCGGGCAGTGCGCGAGTACGTCACAACCCCCTCGCCGAGATTGGCGCAAAAATCGAATATTACGAGGAATTAGGTGAAAAAATCCTTGCGTATCATCGGGAGGGTTGGGAAGCCTTAGCGATTGCTGATCGCTTGCTCGGCGGCAAGATGTGGATAGAATGGATTACCCAAGGGCATTTTTCGCGGCACAATTTGGTGCTTTCTTATCTCGAGTGCGACAAAGCAACGATGTAGCAATGATGACACGCATCGTTGGCGGTTTTCAGTTTATTGGAAATGTGCTTGTTTTTTGGGTGTTCTGATGAGCGACAAAAAAATCCCAGCCGATCTGAAAAGGCGAGCGGTACATTCCTGTTTACTCACCTAGACAAGATTTCATACTGGCGATATATTGCGCAAGAGACGATTGCCTCGGGCTAGGTTTGCCGCAAGGGACGGCAGCTACTCCCTAGCTCGTGCGCTTTGCCTTAAAAATCCCAATACTTTAAGAATGGCAGAGCAATGACCATGCTATAATTTCTGAAAGACCCCCATGAGTTTTGTCCATCTTCACGTCCACTCCGAGTACTCCTTGCTGGATGGTTTTAGCAACCTCAAGCAGTTGGTGAAGCGCGTCAAAGAGATGGGCATGCCGGCTGTCGCTTTGACGGATCATGGCACAATGTTTGGGGTGGTGGAATTTTATAACCAAGCCGTGGCGGCTGGTATCAAACCGATCATTGGCGTTGAGGCTTATTTGGCGGCGCGCAGTATGAAGGAGCGCGACCCTCAATTGGATAAAAAGTCCACCCATATTTTGCTGCTTGCCGAGACGCAGACGGGTTATCAGAACTTGCTCAAGTTGGTCAGTGCCGCCCAATGCGAGGGGTTTTATTACTACCCGCGTATCGATCACGAATTGCTTGCCCAGCATTCCGAGGGCTTGATTTGCACCTCTGGGTGTATGTCGGCTGAAGTGCCGCGCTTAATTGTAGACGGGCGGATTGATGAAGCTCGCCGCCGCTTGGATTGGTATTATGAAGTGTTTGGGGCGGATCGCTTCTTCTTGGAGTTGCAACAGCACGACATCAGCGAAATGGAGACGATCAACCGCAATCTCCTGACCCTAGGCAAGCGCTACCAAGCTCAATTTGTCGCCACGAACGATGTCCATTACATCGAAAAAGAAGACTGGCGCTTGCAAGATATCCTGCTTGCTATCCAGACCGGCAGCGTTCTAAGCGACCCCAATCGGATGAAGATGACCGACCCCTCGTACTATCTGCGCTCGCCATCTGAAATGAGTGCCTTGTTTGCAGATGTCCCGCAAGCGCTCCAGAACACCTTGGCGATTGCCGAACGTTGTAATGTGGATTTAGGCTTTAAGGGCTACCATTTACCCCTCTTTGAAGTCCCCGAAGGGTTTACCCCGCATACGTACCTGCGGGAGTTGTGCGAAGAGGGATTGAAAAAGCGCTATGGCGCTCGCGCGGCAGACCCCACCATCCGAGGTCGATTGGAATATGAGCTGAGTGTCATCCACCAAATGGGGTTTGACACCTATTTCCTGATTGTGTGGGATTTGTGTCGCTATGCCCGCCAGCGTGGCATCTGGTATAACGCGCGCGGTTCGGCGGCAGGTTCGATTGTGGCATATTGTCTTGAGATTACTTTAGTTGATCCGCTGGAACATGGATTGATCTTTGAACGGTTTTTGAATCCCAGTCGAATTTCGATGCCAGATATCGATCTCGATTTTCGCGATGATCGGCGGGTTGAGATGATGGAGTATGCCACGCGAAAATATGGCGAAGATAAGGTTGCTCAGATTATTACCTTCGGCACCTTAGGTGCGCGAGCTGCGATTCGCGATGTCGGCCGGGTGATGGACATCCCGCTGAATGAAGTAGATCGAGTTGCCAAGCTAATCCCCAATATCCCCGGTAAGCCGATTACGGTTCGACAAGCTCTGGAAGAAATCCCTGAGCTAAAGCAAATCTATGAGAGCACTCCCTATCTAAAGGAGTTGATCGACACAGCTAGCCAGATGGAGGGGGTGGTGCGAAATGCTGGTACCCATGCCGCCGGCGTAGTGATTGCCGACCGTCCGGTGGTTGAGTACATTCCCATTCATCGACCGACCGGCACGACAAGCGAAGAAAACCCCGTTAAGATCGTCACCCAGTTTGAGATGTCCATCTTGGAAAGCTTGGGGTTGCTCAAGGTGGATTTCCTTGGGTTGGCGACTCTGACCATTATGGCGCGCGCATGTGAACTGATCCGCCAGCGACATGGAGTTGAGCTGAATCTTTACAACATCCCCGTTGATGATCCAGCAACTTATGAACTCTTAGGCCGCGGTGAGACGGCTGGCGTTTTCCAAGTGGAAGGTTCGGGCATGCGGCGTTACCTGATGCAAATGAAACCGAAAAACCTTTCCCATGTCATTGCCATGGTGGCGCTCTTCCGGCCGGGCCCCATGGATTTCATTCCGAGCTATATCCGCCGCATGCACGGTGAAGAGAAAGTGGAATATCGCCATCCGGCGCTGGAGCCGATCTTTCGCGAAACCTATGGTTTTCCGGTTTATCAAGAACAATTGATGTTCGCCGTGATGAAGTTAGCTGGCTACACGGCTGCTGAAGCAGATGAGCTGCGCAAAGCAGTCTCTAAAAAACTTAAGGATAAACTGCTAAAACATCGTCAAAAATTTATCGAAGGCGCAACCAAAAACGGCATACCAGAAGAGACGGCAGGGGCAATTTTCGATGATTGGGAGGAATTTGCCCGCTACGGATTTAACAAAGCTCATGCAGCCGATTATGGTGTCATCGCGGTGCAAACGGCTTATCTCAAGGCACACTATCCGGTCGAATACATGACGGCTTTGTTGTCTGTCTCGGCAAATGAGACGGAAAAAGTTGCTCTCTACGTTGCGGATGCTCGGCGCATGGGGATTGAAGTTGCACCCCCTGACGTTAATATTAGTGGCTGGGACTTCACCATCGAGGATGATCCGCAACGAGGCACTTCCAAAATTCGCTTTGGTCTCGGCGCCGTCAAAAATGTGGGTCACGGACCGGTGGATGCAATTCTGGCAGGACGTGGTGATGAACCCTTTACCGATTTGAATGACTTTGCCCGGCGGGTTGATCTGCGCCAGGTGGGGCGGCGGGCATTGGAGAGCCTGATTCGAGTCGGGGCTTTCGATCGCTTTGCGCCGCGCTGTGCGCTGTTAGAAGCTATTGAGCATATCATTGCTACCAGCGCTGCCCATTTTCGCGCTGCCGAAAGCGGCCAAATGTCTCTCTTTGGGGCACATACGGGCGTCGATGAGGTCATAACGCTTCCCAAAGTTTACCGAGAGGTTTCCAAAAAGGAAATGCTCCATTGGGAAAAGGAATTGATCGGTTTGTTCGTTTCCGATCATCCCCTCAATCCAGTCATGGATCTGCTTGCTCAGGCGGTGACGCATTATTCTGCCCAATTGGGCGAGGCTTCTCCTCAGGAAAAAGTGCGCGTGGCAGGGATGATCACCCAAATACGACAGCATCAGACAAAAAGTGGCAAACCGATGGCTTTTGTGACCTTGGAAGACATTCAGGGGACGATTGAGCTGGTGATATTTCCCAACACTTGGCAGAAGGTTAAACCGCTGGTCGAACTGGAGCGAATTATTCTTGTAGAGGGCAAGCCTTCTGGTGATGTCGGTGAAGCCAAGGTTTTCGTAGATCAAATCTTCACTGACCTTCAGATCGTCACGCCAGTCGGAAGTCAGTCAAATGCCGCTTCTCGTCCGAGGGCAGCTCCTGCTCAAGAACGGTTGAAAAGCTCTTCAGCGGCAGCTTCGAGCAACGAGATAGTCGCCCCCCCAGACCTGGATGACCTGGATTGGCAGGTGCCTGATGAATATATCCCTTTGCCAGACGATAAGGCAACCCTTGAGCAGGTTGGGGTAAATGCTGCCGACCAACCTGCTGAGATAGCCGCAATCAAGGAACAGGAAGAGGCAATGCCGCCTGTCTTAGAGACTGAGCCGCCCATTCCTCCGATAAGCACCGAACCTGCGGAGGTTAAAGAGTCGCCCGCGTCTTATATCCTTCCCCCTGCCCTTGAGAAAGAGAGCAAAGAGATTCAAATGCTGACAATCATCTTTCGCCAAGGGGAAGATCGTAGTCGGGATTTGATCCGCTTTCGCCGCATTTATGGCACTTTGGTTTCCTATCCGGGAAACGACCGCTTTTGTTTTCAGGTTTACGACAATGGGCGAGGCTACTTAGTTGAGTTTCCGAACGAGACCACTCAAGTTTGCCCCGACCTTTTACAACGGTTACAAGACTTGGTGGGCAGAGAGAACTATCGCATCGAACAACTTGTCCTTCACTGAACGACGCTGAGTCTTAGGAAGGCTGAGAAAATGCCTCGATAATCGTTCGACAGAAGAGGGGTAAATCGTCGGGTTTGCGGCTGGTGATCAGGTTACCATCGCGCACAACCGGCTCATCGAGATAGATTGCACCGGCGTTAATCAAATCATCCCGTACGGCAACCACGCCGGTCATTCGTTTGCCTTTGACAATGCCCGCCGAGATTAAAACCCACGGGGCATGACAAATTGCTGCGATGATCTTGCCTTGGTTGTAGCAAGAACGGACTAAATCGAGGACGTGGGAGTTACGGCGCAGGTAATCTGGCGAGAAACCACCCGGTAAGAGCAACCCATCGAGCTCATCGGCGCGCAAGTCTTCCAGTTTTGCCATTTGATAATGTTTGCCCGGAGGCATAACCGGGATTGGCACAGGATGTCCAAACCTCCCCGTGACGGGTTTGTTTTCTAAATACGGTCTGGGATGATGCCCCATTGGCACGGCGACAACAAAAATTGTAGCCCCTTCTTCGCTTAGGCGCAGCAAGGGGTACAAAAGTTCGATGTCTTCATATTCCTGGGCAACCAGCATGGCTATTTGTTTGTTTGCTAATGGCAACATACCAAAACCTCCTCCATGGATGAAAATGGTTCTCCCGCCAGTTTACTGACGGCGCAAACTCTGGCGGGAGGTGGAATTTATCAATAACCTGTACCCCACTGGAAAGCAAAATTATCGAAAGGCGCTTTGCGATCAATCGCTGGTCATGATGAAAAGCGGTTGCAGTTGGAAAGACTTGTAGAGAGGGCGCAGGCGATCCTTATTGTAGAATCGATCCACATCCACAAGCTTTTTCTTGCTTACAACCACTTCAACCGGTACATTGTCATATCGCCCATCCTTTAAGACCACCAGACGGCCGTGGATGCGATTGAGAATTAAGTCCAGGGCTAGATTGCCGTATGCCATTGGGACAATCGAGTCAATGGCATCGGGATCGCCAGCGCGGACCAGATAAGCTAATCTTTGGGTTAGGACGTTGACGGATTTTCCATTGTTATATTTTGGAGATAGTTCTTTCAGTTTGACTGCTACCAAATCGCCGATGCCACCAAGCTTCTTGTGCCCGTAGGCGTCAGTGGTCATATCTTCAAAGACCATCTCGCCGCCTTCGAACATCGCCCCTTCCGAGACTAGGACGACTGCATAGCGACTGGGGTTTTCCATCCGGTCTTGACAGAGTAACTCGGTCAGTCGTTCCATGTTAAACTTGTATTCGGGAATCACACAACGGTTTGCCGCTCCCGCCATGGTAGGTAGCATGGCTGTGAAGCCCGCATAACGACCGAACACCTCAAGGACGAGGAATCGCTCATGGGAACCGGCTACAGTGCGCAAACTGTTTGCCATTTGAATGGTACGCGTGATGCAAGTACTAAAGCCGATGCAGTAATCTGTCCCAGGGACGTCGTTATCCATTGTTTTGGGAATCGCAATGACCTTCACTCCTTCACTGTAGAGCCGCACAGCATAGCTTAAGGTGTCGTCACCCCCGATTGGAATCAGGTAGTCGATGCCCAGGAACTCCAGATTTTTTAGCACTTCAGCGGTGAGATCGTTTTTCTCCTCGGTATACTGGTCCTTCAGGTGTTCGGGAACGCTATCCTTGCTCACCTTAGCGGGATTGGTACGTGAGGAGTGTAAAAACGTTCCACCAGTGCGGCCTGCGCGGTTGACAATGTCTTCATTCAATTCAATGTAACACTCGCTGTTATCCGCTTTTGGATCGCGCACAATCTCCACCAATCCTGCCCAACCGCGGCGAATGCCAATCACCCGATAGCCTTCTTCTACGGCGCGAATGGTGACCGCTCGTATGGCTGGATTCAAACCGGGTACATCGCCACCGCCGGTGAGGATGCCAATAACCCCTTTGGTTTTAAGAAGTGTAGCCATAATTCAACCTCCAGAAAATCCTCCTTCGTTGGTTTGGCGTCGCTAGGGATCGTCAGAGGAGGAAAGATTACGTTTGCTAACCTGAGCGGTAATTTGGAGAGATTATAGCATTATTTTAGCGGAACGGAACGGTGAGTAGCGAATTTCTCAATGCTCCAAACGACGATAAACCCTACAATCATTAGGGCAATCGCTGCGGCATCATACAGGGAAAACGAGTTTGGTAAAGCTAGCATGGTTAGCGACGGATTGTCGGCGAGGGGCACTTGCCACGGCCAGACCTTGCGCAGGGAACCGATCATCAAGCCGGTCAGGGCAGCTACGGTTGGATCATGAAAGCGAAGAATCAACCAGCGTAAAAGCCGCGAAAAACCGAGTAAGCCGAGCAGACAACCAGCGCCAAACATAGCCATGACAAAGATGTCGAAGTTGATCAAGGCGCCAAGGATGAAGGCATACTTGCCCAATAAAACGAGGATAAAAGCACCGGAGATGCCGGGCAAAAGCATGGCGCTGATTGCAATGACGCCGCTGAGAAAAACAAAAAGGAGCGTAAGTGGTGATTCCACGGGGATTA
>CAKZNJ010000332.1 GCA_937129505.1 uncultured Anaerolineae bacterium
CGCCCTTTTCCCTTGCGATGAGATCTTTGATTTCGTTGACGCGGGATAGGGGATCTTCAGGATTAATCCCAGCGGCGGTTGGGAAGCGGATCGACATTTCGCCGGAGGAGTCAAACTCATGCAGAGCTTCGAGAGCGGCCTCCAAGCCGCCGGGTAAAGAAGGGATATATACCGTAGTTAGCCCCAAAGAGTGGGCAAAATCTTGGAAGTACTTCAACCCTTCAAGGTACTGCTCCACCGTATAAGGGGGAATCACGTCGGTGACCAGGTCCATTGCAGTTTCCCGCAGAGTGCCAGTGGGATTGCCATTCGCATCTCTTTCAATGACCCCTCTTCTGGATCAGGGGTATCCTTGTCGATCCCGGCTAGTTCCAAAGTTTTGCTGTTCACCCACACACTGTGATAATCTTCCGAGTAGAGGACGGCGGGGATATCGGGCACGATTTCGTCCAACATTGCAGTGGTGGGACCTTTCGCCCCAAAGACATTATTGACCCAACCTGCCCCTTGAAGGGCTTGCAAATCAGGGTTTTCCGCTAAAAAGTCACGGATGGTCTGTTGATACTTTTCTATTGAGTCAATCCCATAGAGGGAAACCTCATAGAGATCCGAAACGCCCGAGGTGGCGTGTGCGTGGCTATCGACGAATGCTGGCAGCACCATTCGCCCCTCTAAATCGATGACTTGAGTGGTGGGTCCAATATAAGCCTTCACCTCTTCGTTATTCCCGACGAAGATAATGGTATCCCCCTTGACAGCCAATGCTTCAGCTACCGTGCGGTTGGGATCAACCGTATAGATATAACCACTGTGCAAGACAAGGTCAGCTTCTTCAACGACTTGCATACCGCCAAGTGGGGTAGGTGTCAGGGTCACAATGGGTTTGGTCGGCAGAGCTTTGGTCGGTGAGGTAGGATTAGTCGGTTGAGGTGGAGGTTCGGTTGGGGTTGCAGGGGGCGCGGCTTGACAGGCAACCACAAGCAGACTCAGAAATATACTGATTGAACGTAGAAATAAGGATTTCATCGGGCTCTCCTCTCCTAAATATGGTAAGAATCGGCAAAAGTTCTATAAAAATATCTCCGATAGTTACTAAGATATTTTAATTATACAGTTAACTTTAGAAGGGTGCAGCAAGTGCTGTCGGTGTAGTTTCTCAATAATGTAGGAGCTAGAAAAACAGATTTTTTTTAAATAGGGGTTTATGATCGTCCCGAAGTTTAGAGAAGGCTGGATAACTTCACTTTGAGATAAAGGAGATAACCCCTTAGTATGCAGAGAGCGACCGATGCAAACTCAGCGCTATCGGGGTTAATTTGAGCGGAATATGCTTATCCTGAATTTGCGTTAGATGTTTTTACTTCACTATGAATGCTGGATAAAAGTCGGTTTTCAGATTGATAACCCTCATGTGAAATAGCTTTCACTCGAAAATTATTAAAAAGACCGTTAATCTTCTTCAGTAAAAAGGTAACAGAGTTGTAGTTTTACATTCATTTTGGAAGTTTGAGGTTTATGGGTGTAGTTTCATTGTGCCAAAAGACTGTTTGGGATACAATTGCATGCGTGCTTGGGCGAGGGTAGCTGTAGTAAGGGATCAAATACATGTACTTTAGTGATGGTAATGCCGTTGTATACAGATCTCGATTTACCGAAGACACGACCGCCAATTGTACCGGTACGATTAAGTCAACTAGCTGCTTATAAACATTGTCAAACAGAAAGTGAGGAGCTTGCATGATCACAGTCCGCTTATTGATGATTGGTTTGGGTAATGTAGGACAGGGGTTATTGACAATTTTAAACGATCAGATGTCATGGTTGCAATCTCGTTATGGTTTACAGTTCTCGATAGTTGCTGTAAACGATCTGCGCATGGGCAGTATTGCCGACTCTAAGGGTATCTCCTTGCAAAGTCTACTAGCTGCGGCTTCAAAAGGTGATCTGAATGAGCTCGCAGTGGAGAAGAAGAATGTTGCGGTGGAAGACATGTTGAGCAGTGAAGATTATGACGTGTTAGTGGAAGCCAGTTATACCGATTTGCGGACTGGCGAGCCGGCTACTTCCTACACCCGAAAGGCTTTGAACTCCCATAAGCATGTCGTAACCACCAATAAAGGTCCAATTGCCTTACATTACGCCGAATTGCAGAAAATTGCTGAAGAAAAGGGAGTTCAAATCGGCTTTGAAGGGACGGTGATGAGCGGGACGCCGGCGATCTTTTTGGGGATGAAATGGCTACAAGCAGCTCACATTCAGCGCATTCAAGGTATTCTGAACGGCACGACGAATTTTATTTTGACCAAGATGGAAGAAGGCAAAACTTATCCTGAGGCGCTGGCGGAAGCACAACAATTAGGTTATGCAGAAGCAGATCCAACTGGAGATGTCGAAGGATATGATGCGGCGGGCAAGGTCGTTATCCTTTCGAATGTCTTGATGGGCAAATCCATCCGCATGGGTGAGGTCGAACGAGAGGGCATCACCGGCTTGACGCCCACAGATATCCAAAAAGCTCAGCAAGAAGGAAAGCGATGGAAACTAATTGGGACGGTCGAAGAAGTGGAAGGTAAAATAAAGGCAACTGTGAAACCTGTGGCGTTACCCTTATCCCATCCCCTCGCGCAAGTAATGGGGGCAACCAATGCGATCACCTACACCACTCGGTACCTTGGTGAGATCACTTTGATTGGGGCAGGAGCGGGTCGCCTCGAGACGGGATATGCTTTGTTGGCAGACCTGATCTCTATTTACCGAAAGGCATGAATTTTTATTTTTGCGGAAAGGATAAAAAATGAGCGAACGCAAGAAAATTACCCTACCCTATCTTTTTCAAAAAGCCGAGGACGGGGAGCCGATCAGTTGGTTGACTTGTTATGACTATCCAACAGCATATTTACAAGAACAAGCTGGCGTGGAAATGATCCTCGTTGGGGATAGCCTGGGGATGACCATGCTGGGTTACGACACGACCCTCCCCGTGACAATGGACGATATGATTCGCCATTCGGCGGCTGTCCGGCGCGGTGCGCCGACTGCTTTTGTAGTGGGGGATATGCCGTATATGTCCTATCAACCCAGCGATGAAATCGCTGTAAAAAACGCTGGCCGCTTCATGGCGGAGGCGGGGTGCGATGCCATTAAGCTAGAAGGAGGTCAAGCGATGGCCCCTCGCATTCGCGCAATTGTGGATGCCGGCATTCCTGCCATTGGTCATCTTGGTTTGACCCCTCAGTCTGTTTCCGCTCTGGGAGGTTTTCGCCTGCAAGGCAAGTCGGCGGCTTTGGCAAAAAAGATTTTGGACGATGCCAAAGCCTTAGAGCAGGCAGGAGCTTTCGCCATCTTGTTGGAGTTGGTTCCCGATCGCTTGTGCAAACTAATTACCGAACGAGCTGAAAAAGCGCTCATCTTTTCCTTAGGCTCTGGACCCCATGCCCATGGACAATTGTTGATTTACCATGATATGTTTGGCTTATATCCAAAGTTTAAGCCCAAAATGGCAAAGGTTTTCGGAAATGCGGGGGAAGTCATCTTAAACGGTTTAAAGCAGTATGTCGAGGAGGTCAAATCGGCAACCTTCCCTGCTCCAGAAAATTGGTTTGGGATGCCAGATCAGGAATACGAAGAGTTGCTCAAGTTGCTGGGGGAGTAATTCCTTGTTTCAAAGAGAAAAAAAAGATTCGTTTACTCGGCGAACAGCTCACCTCAAGCCCGAGGGTGCTTATCATGTCCTTGGACGCGCCTTGAAACTGGAAAGAGAAGGTCGGGAGATTATTCATTTTGAAATTGGCCAACCCGATTTCCCGACCTTTGCAAATATCTGTCAAGCTGGAATTGAAGCTATTCAAACGGGAAAAACTCGCTATACTCCGCCAGCCGGTATGGTCGAATTGCGCGAAGCCATCGCCAGCGATGCCGGAGAAAGGCGAGGGATCGACATTTTCCCCGAAGAGGTTGTCATCAGTCCGGGTGGGAAACCCAATCTGTTCTTTCCTGCCCTAGCATTGATCGAAGAAGGGGATGAGGTCATTTACCCCAATCCGGGATTTCCCACCTATGAAGCGATGATTCAGGTAGCAGGCGGTATACCGGTTGCTGTCCCTCTACTCGAAGAGAACGATTTCTCTTTTGACTTGGACACCTTCGACCACTTGATCAACGCCAAGACAAAATTGATCATCCTTAACTCTCCTAGCAACCCGACGGGTGGTGTTCTGAGTCGTGAGACCTTAGAACACATTGCCATACAGGCTCAGCGTTATGATTGTTGGGTGATGTCCGATGAAATCTACGCCCGAATCGCCTATGAAGGAGTGACACCCCTTTCGATTGCAACCCTGCCCGGCATGAAAGAACGAACGATTATTGTGGATGGCTTTTCGAAGACCTATTCGATGACTGGCTGGCGTTTGGGCTTTGGAATCATGCCTGCACCTCTTGCCCGCCAAGTGGAACTGCTGCTGACCCATTCTATTGGGGCAACAGCACACTTTACCCAATATGCGGGTCTAGAAGCGATAAAGGGCTCACAGAAGGCAGTTGATGAGATGGTGGCGGAATTTCAACGCCGCAGAGATGTCATAGTAAGTGGTTTGAATGCTATCCCCGGCTTTGTCTGTCGTAAACCCCAAGGAGCATTCTATGCCTTCCCTAATATCGTCGGCAGCGGGCTATCGTCTGCAGAGCTGGCTGATCTCCTGTTGGAAAAGGCTAGTGTGGCTGTTTTACCCGGTTCAGCATTCGGCGAGTACGGGGAAGGCTATTTGCGTCTTTCGTATGCTAATTCGATCGAAAACATTGCAGAAGGTTTAAGACGGATAAAGGACGTCTTATCTCAACTATAACGGGTCAATTGATGCTCGATCAACTTACCGTTCTGATAGATGAACTTGCCACTAAAAAAGCCCGGCTGATCGAGCAAGGGGAGAAATAGCCTATCCCCTTCCCAGAGCGGGAGTTCGAGCAATTTTTCGTTTTCAATCCAGGCGAGATTGCCTTCCTGAGAATCGGCGATCTCGCCTTCAAATT
>CAKZNJ010000333.1 GCA_937129505.1 uncultured Anaerolineae bacterium
TGCAACGAACGTTGCGTATGATCCTGATGGTTGCTGATAGCGGCGATCATAAGCAGCGAATCTTGCCACGTATCTTGAAAGTCCATCTCCGCCACCGAGACGTTAAATTCTTTTCTGAGCCGGGCGATGAGCGGTTTGATGCGACTGCGTTTTTCTTTTAGGGAACGGCAGCCTGGAATTTGAAGGTGAAGGGTCAGCAATCCAATGCTCATTGTTGTTGTTCAACGGTGGAAAAAGGTATTTGCTCAGACTTTGGCTAGTATAATAAGATTTATGGAAAATCGCAATAATCTCCCTTTGTATCTCTTCGGATTTGCAGTTGTTGGCGTTGTCCTTTTGATCGGCTTTGTTTTGATCAATACGGTAGAACAGGGGATGCGCCAAGCCCAGTCGGCAATAAAACCTCTTTCTGACCTGACGCAAAATGTCAGCACGCAAGTTGCCCAAGTCCTAAATCCTACGCCGACAATCATTCCCGACCCGATCACGATTATTCACTCTGTGCGCTCGTTAGCGCGCTTAGAGACGATTCAATATTCGGTTGAAAAAGTGATCACGGCTGAAACGGGTCAGGGCGCCTTCGAATTTCTTTTCGGCGATCGCCTTTTGTTGGTAGCTCATGGGGTTGTCATCGCGGGCGTAGACTTGGAAAAATTAAGCCCGGACGATTTGCGGGTGGAAAACGGCGTGTTATATGTCCAGCTGCCCCAAGCAGAAATTTTTATCGCCACCTTAGATAATGCCAAATCCTATGTTTATGACCGAGACACGGGTCTGCTCACAAAGGGCAACATTCAATTAGAGACGGAAGCCCGGCGGGCGGCAGAAGAGGAGATTCGCAAAGCGGCTTTAGAAGACGGAATTCTGGAACAGGCAAACCGCAATGCCCAAGCGTATTTGTTGCGTCTGTTCCTCCAACTTGGTTACCGCGACGTGATCTTCGAGGAATGAAAGCAACCTAAAGGCGGTGGTTCCAGCTCAGGCTGGTATATTTTTCGTGGTACAGCTCTTCGGCGCGCGCCACTTCGAAACCGCTCAGGTCAGCTTTTACAAAGCGCAAATCTAAAGACAGCTCAAAACCGCGGATTACAGCATTGGCAGCTTGCTGCCAAGTGATTGCTTCACCACGGGCTTCTGTGGCGGTAATCGCATGGTCTAGCAGGCGCTGTTTGGCTTCTTGGCGGGCTTTTTCGTCTGGGAAAACCAGTACTTGAAGGATACGGGTGAGATCCCCATAAAGTGGGAAAGAACCATGCTGGAGCACACCTTCTTTACGGCGGGCTTGGGCGCTGCCGATGATCTTTTTTCCTTGGGCGATGATTTCATAGTTGGAGGGTATTTCAAAGCAGACAGGATTGGTTGTCTGCTTGGAGGTTGAGAGGGAGGAACTTGACTCCAAGTTTGCGGGGGAATCGGAGGAAGGAGGGTGAGGAAGGGGTTTGGCTTGAGCGGGGATGTTGAGCAGTTCTAAGGCTTTGAGCAGAGCTTGCGAGAGGCGTTGATAACTTTCCAAGACACTGCCTTGCAGGCGAGGTTCGTGGTTGGGTGCGATGACGGCGTAGGTCAGTTCGTCGGTATGTAAGATTGCCCGCCCGCCGGTAGGCCTTCTGACCAGATCCCAACCTTGTGAGAGCAGGGCGGCGAGATTGACATCGCCGATGGGCTGCGCATAGCCGAGCGATAAACAGGGAGGCTCCCAAGCATAAAGCCTTAGGGTAGGAGGGGCTAAATCCTTGCCGATAGCTTCTAGGATTGCCTCATCAACGGCCATATTCCAAGCTCCCCGCGCTGGGGAGGTGATGATCAATCGCCAAGGTGTCTGCATGAATGTTCCTCGGAGGTTTTTTATAGGGGATGATTATAACGCAGGCAAGGAGATTCCCTGCTGCAGATTAAAGATTCCTCGCTGTCGCTCCTTCGGAATGACATGCCCCTCGTGTCAATTCGAGATGGGAACATGACGCTTGTGCGTCACTTGATGAGGTAATGACATGAATAGCGGTAAGGCTACAAGCAGGCAAGTTCGGCTTGGCAAGGCATTTCCCTTTCGCCAAACGCCCCACCCTAATTATGTTATAAGTATGCTTCGGAATGACATGGGGGATGTCGCTTTTTCGGAAGGATATGGGGTAGAAAGCGCTGTCACTCGTTTGGTGCCCTTATCTTTTCTTAAACTCTCATTTTCATCCGAGAGCACTACCAAATGACAAGCTCTAGGGGTATGGAGGGGTATAAACAGGTGGCGAAGGTTGGGGAGGCACAGGATATGCTGTTCCGGGCAGGGTGGGCAATGGCGCGCTGGTTGGTGTAAAAGGACCCGTCGTCGGTGTTGCCCCTGAAGGTGGAGGGGTCGCTGGGGTAAATGTGGGCGTTATCGGCGCAAAGGTGGGGGGTGGCGTGAACGTTGGCGTTGGGGTAAAGGTCGGTGTCGGAGTGAAAGTCGGTGTGGAGAGGGGACGTAACTTTAAACGCGCCATCGTGGTGAAGGGTGATTTACTATAGTCCATCCATAGACGATAGTAAGCGGCGACCGCTGCTTTCTCGTCGCCGCCCAATTCTGCGGCTAAACCGAGCAAGTAATAATAGCTATCACAGCTCCATGTTGCCCGACAGAGCAAGCCGGGATAGATTTGCAGGTCAGAGAGGCGGCGATAAATTTGGTCTGGCGGGTTTCCTTCAAAAAGGTCCGCTTCCAACTTTTCAAGCGCTTCTTTGAATTTATCGGGGTAGAAACGGGGCAATTTGACGCTCTCAACATAGGGGCGGCGATCGGTCGTTGAACGCAGCACTCGAAAAGCCTGGCGCTGGTTGAGCAGGATGAGCGGTGGAACGCCGAGCGGATCGGTATAGCTAAAGGTCGGGCTCTGGTTATCAATTTGGTCAATCTGGAGCATGTCGAAATGATCGCCGCGGGGGAAAATCGCCCAAACCTCCAGCTTTTCCCCAGCGCGATGTTGAACAGAGAACCAAAATTCTTTCCTGCCGTCGCCATCAAAGTCGAAATAACCCGTCGAGCGGCGGATCACGCCAATTTTATTTATATAGGTTAGCAAATCGGAGACTTGGTTTGTCGGCTGGCTTTCCAATAGCGTTGAGAGCACAAGCCCAGCGCGACAAAAGTCGGTGGTGATACAGGCGCGGTAGAGATCATCCGTTGAGCGGTATAACTCAAGAAAGGTGCGGGCAGGGGTTAACCAGCGGCTCGAAGGGATAGTAGGAGACTGAAGGAGATCCTCTAGGGCGGCCTGGGCAGCCTTGAATTCCCCCATCTCGGCAAGATAAACCGCTTTGCGAAAGCGCCATTCATCTTTGGTATCCGCAGGGTATGGTTTACCTTGCTGGTCGGCCTTTGGCGGCCAAAGTGGGGCTAGCGCGTCAATGATCTGAACAGCGGTGCTTCGATCCCATACGTTTGCGGCGTGTTCAACCAAAAAACCACAATAACTCAACGTATCCGCATAGGGATAGACGGTAACCGTGGTGGTAAATGGTTGCAGAACCATGCCATCCCAGAGATAGTCGCGTTGTATATCGAGTGGACAAGCCGGGAAAATACGCGACGAAAAGGAGAGCAGTTTCCTCCCGTTGATGTCCGTGCGCACATTCCACAGGTTTTGGTAGCTCATCCCGATTTGAAAGGGGGCGCGCAAGGGATCGAATGGCACCTCAGCAGGAGGAAGGGAAGAGAGGTCATATACCTTTGGAAGACTTAACCAACTGACCGATTGAGGGTTGACCAGATACAAGACGATCTCTTCGATGCCATCGGCGGTCAAGTCTACGCGGAAGGCTTGATAGCGAGGGGGTTCAGGGGTAGGCACCGAGGTAGCTGAGGTGGACAATGCCTTGGGTGAGGAAAAGTCCAAGCCCATGAGCAAGGGATACACTT
>CAKZNJ010000334.1 GCA_937129505.1 uncultured Anaerolineae bacterium
AAGCGAGCATTGCGTTTGGCTTACGAGCCCAGATGGCAGGCGTCGGGTTCATGCCAAGCCTTGCCTGGCGAGGGACGGATTTGCCAAAGCTAAGACCAGACGTCAAAACCATTCTCGATCCATACCGTGGCGAGGAGCTGACCGCTTTTCCAGCCATTGAACCCGATCTCGCTGTCCTTCATGCTATCCAAGCGGATCAGGACGGAAATGTCCTGATCGGCAAAAACAAAGGCATTGACGAAGAACTGGCTTTGACCTCCAAAACAGTCATTGTCACCACAGAGGAGATCATCCCAGCTCTCCAGCAAGCGGATATCGCTGCCCCATTTGTTGATTATCTTGTCCTTGCAAAAGAAGGAGCAAAGCCGACTTCCTGCCATCCTTTATATCCGTTAGACGGGTTCACTCTGCTTGAATACGTCTCCAAAGTGACAGACCCTGCTTCTTTTGAGCGCTATCTGGAGCAATGGCTATAGGGAAGCTCATAACGAACATTAATGTTTTCTATAGATTTTGTTTACATTTATCTGTTTTAATCAAGGGATAAATAAGAAGAATTTTATTTTGTGAACTATAAGAGCGGTAGCTTACGAATTTAGAGGAGAACTTATGGAAAATAAAAGACCTCCCATTCTGATTATTCTCGCCATGTTCCTTATCGTGGTTGGAGCGACGCTGGCAGGCTTTTTTGCCGGGCGGGTATCTGCAGCCAACCAAACTTCTTCTTTTCTGGTCATGCCCGGAGCTACGCCGCAAGTAGAAGCTCTGCCCGAATCAACCAACGATAAAAGCGTAAACGAACTATTTGCCCCCTTCTGGCAAACTTGGCGGTTAATCCACGAGCAATACGTTGAGCAGCCTGTCGATGACGTTCAATTGATGCGGGGCGCGATCCAAGGGATGTTGAATGCTCTGGGCGACGAACACTCTTCATACATTGACCCCGAATCGCTTGAGTTGTTTCAAGCTCAGATCACCGGCACCGAATACGAAGGCATTGGGGCATACGTGGACACCACTCGCGAATACCTGACCATCATTGCCCCGATGATGGGCTCACCCGCTGAAAAAGCTGGCCTGAAAGCGGGTGACCAAGTCATTGCCATCGATGGCGAAGACATGACCGGCATCGATGGGGAATTGGTCCGCCAAAAAATCCTAGGGCCGGCTGGCTCAACCGTGCGGTTGACGATAAAACGTCCGGGCGTTGAGCAACCTTTCGACGTCGAAATCGTGCGCGCAAGTATCAAATCGACCAACGTCATCGGAAGGATGGAGAAAAACAACATTGCTTACATCCGTTTATTAGCGTTTGGCGATGAAAACACCACCCGCGACCTCCGTGAGATGCTCAAGAAGCTGCTTGCTGAAAACCCGCAAGGGCTGATTCTGGACTTGCGCAACAATGGCGGCGGTTTACTCAATTCGGCCATTGATATCACCTCTGAATTTATTAAAGAAGGGGTGATAGCTTATGAGGTTTATGGCGATGGGCGCAAAGAGACTTTTGAAGCAAGTGGAAAAGGCTTAGCAACAGAAATACCCCTCGTCGTATTAGTCAATGAAGGCAGCGCTTCAGCTTCCGAGATCGTCGCTGGTGCAATCCAAGACTTGGGAAGGGGTAAATTGGTTGGCGTGACCACCTACGGCAAAGGCTCGGTCCAAGTCTGGAACGATTTGGTCAATAACCAAGGGGCGGTGCGGATCACCGTAGCGCGCTGGCTGACCCCCAGCGGGCGAACCATTCAAGGGACAGGCTTAATCCCAGATGTCGAGGTGCCCATGAGCGAAGAAGACTACAGCGCCGGTTTAGATCCCCAACTCGAGAAAGCCATCGAACTTCTCAGTAGATAGAAAGGAGGATAACAATGTTTTTCTTCGATCCGAGATATATCCTCTTCATGGCGCCAGCCTTCATTCTGATGCTGGCTGTCCAATTTTACGTCAATTCATCCTATTCGAAATGGAGTCGCGTTCCCTCGCGCTTGCGGATCAGTGGGGCGCAAGCTGCCCAACAGCTTATTCGGTATAGTGGGCTCTACAATGTCCGCATCGAAGGCACGCCAGGCCAACTCACCGACCATTATGATCCTCGCAACAAAACCTTACGCCTCTCCGAAGGCGTCTATCGCAGTGCTTCGGTCGCTGCCTTAGCGGTCGCCGCTCACGAGTTAGGCCATGCCTTACAAGATCAGGAAGGATACACCCCCTTAAGACTGCGTTCGGCGTTGGTACCGGCAGTAAATATCGGCTCTTATTTGGGGTGGATCCTCTTAATGGTGGGATTTTTGCTCCGTTCACCGCAACTCGCTTGGTTAGGTGTGATTGTTTTCTCTGCCGGTGCAGTCTTTGCTTTGGCAACGCTACCTGTCGAATTCAACGCCTCCGCTCGGGCTAAGCGATTGTTGGTCGAATCAGGGCTAATCTCCACCGAGGAAGAAATGCGGGGCGTCAACCAGGTCCTGAACGCCGCTGCGCTCACTTATGTAGCCGCCTTAGTCACTGCCATCCTGCAGTTGCTCTATTATGCTAGCCTCGTCATGGGCATGGGTGGTCGGCGGAGAGAGTAATTCTCTCCGCCTCTTTTCGCCGATCGCTGATCTTCCTCGATGCGCCGATTCTTATTCGCCATCCTGATCTTACTAGGCATTGTTTTTCTCATCACCCGCTTTGCCGAAGTTCAACTGATCTGGGAAACGCTTCAGAAGGGCGATTGGCGGTTTCTCCTGCTGGCTTTTATCATGCAATCAATTTGGGTGGTAAATCTAGGCGCCACCTATCAATCCATCTATCATTCCCTAGGGACTCACGACCGACTAGATCGTCTGACGGTTTTAGCTTTGGCGTCAAATTTTGCCAATATTGTCGCCCCTTCGGTAGGAATGAGTGGAATTGCTGTGTTTATTACGCAAGCCCGCAGGAGCGGGCTTCCTGTTGGCAAAGTCACCCTTGCAGGCATCCTGTTTGTGCTGGTCGATTACGCCTCTTTCCTTTCCGTCCTTGCCTTCGGTTTAGTCGTCCTGTTCCGCCGCAATGATTTGAATCCGCCAGAAATCATCGCCTCCTTGGTTTTGTTGTTGCTGGCAATTTGTATGGCAGTGCTGATTTACATCGGCGCTCGCTCTCCCGTCACCTTGGGAAATATCCTCGCCGCGTTAGGAAGGCTTGTTAATCGGATCCTTTTTCCATTTCTTCGGCGCAATTACTTGTCGGTACAGCGCGCCCATGAATTTGCCCAGGAGGTCTCTGAGGGGCTCGAAGCCTTGCGCTCCGACCATCGCAACCTTCTCCCCCCGCTTATACACGGATTGCTCAATAAGTTTCTTTTAGTCCTGATTCTAGCCATCGTCTTTTTTGCGTTTCGAGTGCCCATATCCATTGGAACCGTAGTTGCTGGTTTCAGCGTGGGCTATCTTTTCATGATCGTCTCCCCTACCCCAGCCGGAATCGGATTTGTCGAAGGAGCGATGACTCTCATCCTCTCGTCCTTTTATATCCCTTTGAGTGTCGCTGCGGTGCTGGCGATCGCTTATCGCGGCTTCACCTTCTGGTATCCCCTATTATTGGGATTTCTAGCTTTTCGCGCCTTGAGCCGTTCGGATTTTCGCTCGATTTGACGGATTGCGCATCTATCGGTTATAATCACCTTTTGTCATAGAAATATCGATTCTAATAGAACGGGATGGTACGATGCCAAAAAGGACCTATCAACCAAAAATACGACGACGCGTTAGAGTACATGGTTTTCGAGCTCGCATGGCTACCGCAAGTGGCCGCAAAGTGCTAAAAAACCGCCGCTTACAAGGGCGTTACCGCTTGACGGTTAAGAAGAACAATCACGTAAAGAACGTCAACTGGAAAAGCTAGACCGCTGTCTGGGTTGTGTGCTTCAGGTCTCCTGAGTCGCACCGCTAAAAAACTGCTTTCGTGGACCGTAGATATCGCTTGAGAGGGTCAACCGTTTTCAAGCGGGTCAGGCAACAAGGAACCGCTGCTGCTCATCCGCTCTTCGTATTGATCCATTTTCCAAATCCAAGCGGTGTTGTCCGCGTAGGGGTAGCCGCTGGTCGCTCAATTGGAAATGCAGTGCAGAGAAATCGGGCAAAACGTCGTTTGCGAGCTTGCATCCAACCTTTCTTGGAGCAGATTCGTGCGGGGACAGACCTTGTCATCCTCGCCCGAAAACCTGTTTTGCAAGCCCATTTCTCACAGATTACCCGAGCAATGGCGCGCATTCTGGAAGATCAGCAATTGATTCAGCAAATGTCTTATGAAACCAAAACCGCTCCCTCAAGAAATTCCTCCTGAGCCTTCCTTGCGTGACTTAGAGCTAACTCCCCTGACCATCTTGCGCGTCCCGGTGTTAGCTTTGATTCGTCTCTATCAAATGACAATCTCCAAAGCGCTGCCCCCCAATACCTGTCGGTTTTATCCAAGCTGCTCTCATTACGGGTATCAGGCAATCTTTAAACATGGCCTGGTCAAGGGTATGCTATTGGCTATTTGGCGGGTGTTGCGTTGCAATCCCTTTAATCCGGGTGGGTATGATCCCGTCCCATAAATTTACTAAGAAAGAATGTCG
The DNA here is from genome assembly GCA_937129505.1 of uncultured Anaerolineae bacterium. Lineage (GTDB taxonomy): Bacteria > Chloroflexota > Anaerolineae > Anaerolineales > UBA4823 > NAK19. Next base: position 4,583 of record CAKZNJ010000334.1, read on the forward strand.
AGCTACCGATAAACATGGATACCATTCGCCTATCCTTTTTGATTAACCTGATTAAATTTGTTCTCCGCCCCAACAGGCAAACCACCAGATTACTCAATTGGCTGATCTTCATTGTGGCAAGCTTATTGTTTGCCACTTCCTTAAGCGCTTGTTCACCTGCTACGATGATGTCGAACTGGCCAGGGGCTGCCGTGAAGGATGGAATCGTGTATGTGGCATACCAAGCGCATGTCTATGCCATCCAAGCTAAAAGCGGCAGCGAAATTTGGCGCTTCCCAACCGAAGCCAATAATCAGATCTCTTTTTATGCCCCGCCTGCCCTCAGCCCAGATGATACCCAGTTGATCGTCGGTGGCTTTAACCATATCCTCTACAGCCTCAATCCCGACAATGGCAGTGAACAATGGCGTTTCGAGGAATCAAGATATCCATACATCGCTGGCGCCTTGATAACCGAGGACAGTATTTACGCTCCTACAAACGGGAATCTTCTCTATGCCCTCGACCGCAAAGGCAACAAACGTTGGGAATTCAAGACCCAAGCCCCGGTATGGGCAACGCCAGTTTATGATCCGAGCTGTAGGTGCATTTACGTCGCCTGTTTGGACCATTTTATTTACGCCGTTCGCGTCAGAGACGGCTCATTGCTCTGGCAAACCGAAAGATTGGAAGGTGCCATTGCAAGTACACCGGTCTTGAGCGATGAGGGCATCCTCTATTTCGGCACCTTTGGGAACCTCCTTCATGCCTTTGATACTCGCTCCAAGGCTGATATTTGGACATACACGTCATCCAATTGGATTTGGGGCTCTCCCCTATTGGTAGAAGATCAGGTCATCCTGACCGATCTCGGCGGCAACCTGATAGCTTTGGATGCAAAAAGCGGCGCTGAACGATGGAAAATCTCCACTGCGGCCGCCATCACCGCCGCCCCTGTGCGCATCGGTGATGCGCTCTACATCGGCAACGAAGCTGGTGACCTCTACGCCATTGACCTGAATGGAAATCCTATTTGGCAACAACCCAAGAAATTTGACGGTAAAATACTTACGGCTACCCTGTCGGCTGAGGATCTCGTTTTGGTGCCTCTGGTCGCAGAGAAGGCGTTACTCGTTGCTGTACATTCAGACGGTGGTCAGTTTTGGTCGTTTCAACCTGTAAAATAGAGAGTAGAAGAATATGTGGGACTTGCTGATTATTAACCCAATGGTCAACACGCTCTTGTTTATCTATAGCGTGATTGGCAACTTCGGCATTGCGATCATCATCTTTACCATCCTCATCCGCCTTATCACTCATCCCTTGACGGTGAGCCAAATGAAAAGCACCCAGGCGATGCAGGAGATGCAAAAATCGAAAGAATGGCAAGAAATTCAAAAGAAATATAAAGATGACAAACAAAAATTATCCCAAGAGCAAATGCGCCTGTATCAAGAAATGGGGATCAACCCCTTCGGCTCCTGCTTGCCGTTACTGATCCAATTTCCAATTATCATCGGCCTTTATCAAGCGATCATCCGCGCCTTAGCAACTACGCCGTTTCAGCTTTTAGACCTTTCCAAACACCTTTATTCCTTCATAAATGCAGCAGAAATAATCCCGCTCAACAATCATTTCCTTTGGATGGACTTGAGCCAACCGGAGCGGTTACCAGTCTTCGGGATCGGTATCCCCGTCTTAGCGATCGTGGTTGTCATTACGACCTATCTCCAACAAAAATTGATGACCCCTCCAGCTCAGCCGGGCGATCAAACGGCGCAGATGAGCCAGATGATGAACATCTATATGCCCTTATTTATCGGCTATATTTCCTTTACCCTCGCTTCGGGTCTAGCGCTGTACTTTGTCACCAGCAACGTAGTCGGTATTTTGCAATACGCCGCCATGGGTAAATTGAATTGGCAAAACCTCTTCAGTTTCTCGTCCAAATCCACCCTTCAAAAGAGTGCAGGAAAAAAGAAATGAGCGAAAAACGAACCAGTTTAGAAATTATTGCGCCGACGGTAGCCGAAGCTATCCAAGAAGGATTAGAACAATTGGGTGTTCCTTCCAACCAAGTTAGTATTGACGTCCTCGACGAAGGTAGCCGTGGTTTGTTTGGGATTGGCGCTCGACAAGCACGC
>CAKZNJ010000335.1 GCA_937129505.1 uncultured Anaerolineae bacterium
TATGACCTTGAGATGCTGCGCGAGGTTGGCTACTGCTCGGGCATTGAAAATTATTCCCGCCATCTCGATCAACGTCCGGCAGGTTCTCCGCCGTGGACGCTGATGGATTATATTCCCAGTGATTATTTGCTGATCATTGATGAATCGCACATGACGATCCCACAGATTCGTGGCATGTATCACGGCGACCGCTCACGAAAGACGACGTTGGTCGAGTACGGTTTCCGGCTGCCTTCGGCGCTAGACAATCGTCCTCTCACATTTGAAGAATTTGAACAGCGCATGGGATACACCATCTATACCTCGGCAACGCCGGGCCCTTATGAGCTTCAACGCGCCGATCAGGTGGTTGAACAGATCATCCGCCCGACCGGTTTGGTCGATCCAGAAGTCGAAGTCCGTCCGATTGCCGGACAGGTGGACGATTTGGTGGGCGAGATCCGCAAGCGGGTCGAAAAAGGGCAACGGGTTCTGGTCACTACCCTGACCAAACGCATGGCTGAAAAGCTATCCGATTATCTGATGGAATTGGGCATCAAAGTGCATTATCTGCATTCCGAAATTGACACACTGGAACGGGTCGGCATCCTACGCGATCTGCGCTTGGGCGTCTTCGACGTTGTCGTGGGTATCAATCTCCTGCGCGAAGGCTTGGACCTGCCGGAAGTCTCCTTGGTGGCGATTTTGGACGCCGACAAAGAAGGATTTCTGCGCTCCGAAACAGCTCTGATCCAGACAATTGGTCGCGCAGCCCGTCATGTTGAAGGCAAGGTGATCATGTACGCCGATCAGATGACCGACTCGATGCGGCGAGCCATTGATGAGACCAATCGCCGGCGCGCCAAACAGATCGCCTATAATCAGGAACATGGGATTATCCCGGTTAGCATTGTCAAAGCGGTGCGCGATCTCACCGACCGAGTGGCAGTGCATAGCCTTGCCGAAGCCAAGCCGGTCTACTCGACCCGCTCTGTCCAAAGCATGGAACGCAACGAACTGCGCAAGCTGATTCAAGAGCTAGAAAAGCAAATGAAGGAGGCTGCTAAGAATCTCGAATTCGAAAAGGCGGCCGTATTACGGGACGAGATCTTCGAGTTGCGTGCCATCCTAGCCGAAGAATCTAACGTCAAACCATGGGAGAAAGTGCGCTTACTGGCCGGCGAAGAGGAGTGAAGCATAGCCTCACAGCGCAACATCGCAAAAAACTCGAAGGCGCTCTTCCCTAATAAGCCCCTTGAAAGGAAAACCGCGCCCATTTTTCTCTAGCGGCAGGTTAGTCTCCCATCAAAAACCAACCTGCTGGCGCACTGATTAACTGCGCCAGCAAATCTGTTGGTATGGATGGGCTTGCAAGCGGACTATCGACACACAACCGAATCGGAGCGATTCCCTCTCTTCGGCAGGTTAAAAATCTCTGCATCGATAAACCCCTCACCTAAAAGAATAATCTGCTCTCCCAATGTGTGACGTTTCCCTTCTGTGTGCATCTAACAATTATCATGACAACGTCTCCTTTCTGCATAACCTTGGAGGAAGCATGACTCAACTCGGAATCACCTTGAAAGTATCTCTTCCTTATGAGAAGGCGCTCAACCGAGCCATTCAAGTTCTCAAAGAAGAAGGCTTTGGCGTCCTAACCAAGATTGATGTGCAGAAAACGATGCAGGAAAAACTAGGTGCAGCGTTCCGCAAATATACCATCTTAGGGATGTGTAATCCACCCCTTGCCTATCAGGCACTCACGCTCAAGCCCGAAATCGGCTTGCTTTTACCCTGTAATGTGGTCGTTTACGAAGAAGAAGACGGAACAGTGATTAACATTTTTGATCCGCTGTCAATGTTCGCCGTCATGCAGGACTCTCAGTTGGAGCCAATCGCTCAGGAAGCCCATGGTCGTCTAAAACGAGCAGCCGAAGCTTTACAAACCATGGAATAGAGTTTGCTTTCAAACGCGAGGGTAAGGGCAAGGTCTGTCTGCCCAAGAAAAGGGCTGCTGTAAATCCTAACAAGCTACTGAACAAACCAAGACTGAGCCTTTTTGGCAGGTGGTTGGACAATGGAATCAGGGTAAAATTGTCTAATCATGCTCAAAATGTAATCAAAAAGGTTGTCAATTATGCAATATAAGAATTTGGGAAGAACGGGTTTAAAGGTTAGTGAACTTTGCTTGGGAACGATGCAATATGGTTGGACGGCGCCGCGGGAGAATGCGGCTATCGTTTTAGATGCCTTTTTCGACGCAGGGGGGAACTTCATCGATACGGCAGATATTTATTCGCGCTGGGCGCCGGGAAATCCGGGCGGAGTTGCTGAGGAATTGATCGGTAAATGGTTGAAGACTAAGTCGCGCACGCAGGTGATCGTTGCTACTAAAGTGTACGGTCCGATGGGGGAGGGACCAAATGACCGCGGCTTGAGTCGGAAACATATTCTCGAAGCCTGTGAAGCCTCGTTGCGCCGCTTACAAACAGATTATATCGACCTCTATCAAACCCATGCTTGGGATCCTTCCACCCCTCTGGATGAAACTTTACGCGCCTTAGACGATCTCGTCCATGCAGGCAAGGTGCGATATATTGGCTGTTCCAACATTCCCGCCTGGCACCTCATGGAAGCTCTTTGGATCAGCGATAAATACAACCTAATGAGATATGACTCCCTTCAGCCCCATTACAACCTAATCCATCGGGCAGAGTATGAACGAGAGCTGCAAGCTGTCTGTGCCAAGTATGGATTGGGTGTCATCCCCTATTCGCCGATCGCTGGTGGACTGCTCAGTGGGAAATATCGTCGCGGTTATGAGCCAAAGGAGGGCAGTCGGGCCTGGAATCTACGCCATGCCATGACAGAGCGCAATTTCCAGATCATCGATCAGCTCGAAGAAATTAGCAAACAGCGAGGATGTACAGTCCTTCAAGTTGCTTTAGCGTGGATTATGCAACAGCCGACCATCACTAGCCCCATCGTTGGTGCAAACACGGTCGAGCAATTGAAGGAAATCCTAGGGACTCTTGACATCAGGCTAACCGCAGGTGAAATGGAACGGTTAGATCGCATTAGCCACTGGAGCGACGAGGATTAACGGAGATCGGGGGTAAAAATCCCTTTTGTAAGACCTACTTCGCCTGCCTCTGCGGGGCTTGGCTTAAGGATGCCCAGAATGGGGAATGATAAACCCCCCTGCTGAAAGGCTTCCAGCAGGGGGTTGATGACAAGGTAGTTGTCGCAGCTATGCCCGAATCTCTTGACGTTGGAAAAGAACGTAACTTAGGGCAAAGAGTAAGATCGTGACGGCAATGAGGCCGGTGAACTGCGGCCAGATGATCAGCACGCTCTGGCTTAGAGGTAGGGGGGAGCCCATCACAGCGCCTTCCAGTTGGTAAGGTAGGAGTAAACCCGTACTGCGTACAGTTGGTTGCAGCAATGCGATCATGGATTCGGCGTAGAGGGTGTTGGGGGAAAGGCGCGACAGGGCAAGTTGCGTCTCGGTCTGACGTACGACTTCCGTCAGTGTGCCAATTTGGACGGGGCTAATAATTTGGGCAAATAAACTTGCCAAAATACCCCAAAACACGGTGAAGAACAACCACACCGCAATGGACGCTAGAGCCGCAGTTGCCGGTTGACGGAAGAGGATAGAGAAGACCATCGCTACCGCCAACCAGATGCCACCGTAGAAGATAGTGGTCACTAGGAACAAAAGGCTGCGTGCCACTTCTTCCGTGTTCGGTGGCAAACCCAACCCGACAATGCCCAAACCGAAGATGAGCAGCCAAATAGCTGTGAGAACGAGAGCAAGGGTGAAGAAAGCTCCCAAGAACTTGCCCATCAGCAGGGCATCGCGGTAAATCGGTTGGGCGAGGACGCGAGACATGGTGCGGCGGCTGAACTCAGCATTGATGGAGTCGAACGTTAATGCAATGCTAATGAGTGGTACCAGAAAAACAAGGAAACCAATGAACGCGGGGAGAGGTTCCCTCGAAGTAGTAAAGAGCTTCAAGAAGAGGAAGGGATCTTGACCAATCGTTTCTCGTAAGACTTGCATGGCAGCATAGACTGACCCTGCAGCAGTAAGCACAATCAAGACTTCTAGGATGCGCATCCTAGCGCTGGTCATGTGGTCTGCCATTTCTTTGGTGACAACCGCCCATAGTCCCGTCCAGGGGGAACCTTCCCGTTCCACTGGTTGAGCTGTGGTTCTACTCTTTTTGGGCATGTTTCACCTCCTCAAAGTAGCGGGCATAGATTTCATCGAGGCTTTGGGCTTCGACATCCAACCCAAACAATCTAGCTCCGCTTTGAACAACGGCTTTGGCTACTTCAGGACGGATATCGCTTTCCGCTTCAACCTCATAGCGGCTATCTTGCAAATGGCGTACTCCCACTTGGCCGGGGACTTTCTCCAAGGCTTCCAAGATAGCTTGAGGTGAACCCTCTGCTTCGATGACAACGCGGTAAGCGCGCCCCAACACTTTTTTAGCGAGCTCGCTTACCGTCCCTTCTAGAACCATTCGGCCGCGGTGGAAAAGACCAACGCGATCACACACAATCTGCACCTGATGCAGCAAGTGGGAGGAAAGCAGGATTGTAATGCCTTCTTCTTTCAACGATCGAATCATGTGCAGAAATTCGCGTGCTCGTTCCGGATCAAGCCCTTGAGTGGGTTCGTCCATAATAATCAGTTGGGGTTGCTTGATGAGCACATCTGCAACACCAAGGCGTTGGCGCATCCCTCGAGAGTATGTCCCAACCCTTTGATCGGCGACATCCGCCAAACCGACCCGCCCTAAGACATCATCGATGCGTTGGTATGCGGCATTGCCGGATAAGCCATTCAATTTTGCGATGTAGATCAAGTTTTCGCGCGCAGTTAGCTCATCGTAAAAACCGACCGTATCAGGAATATACCCCACCTTGGACTTGACACTTAGAGTCTTGCGGGTTGGGTCCATCCCAAGAACGGTTACTTTGCCCGCCGTGGGATCGGTAAGCCCTAGCAACATAAGAATGGTGGTGGTCTTCCCGGCGCCGTTAGGCCCGAGAAGACCAAAGACTTCTCCCTTCTCAACTCGCAAGTTGAGGTTATTGACAGCAGTAAATCCGTCGTATTTTTTGGTCAGGTTAACGGTTTCGATCACATACTCACTCATCCCCTGACCTCCTTTCTATACTATCGCCGGCCGAAACGCATAACCGCCATTCCTACCACGCCAACAGCAATGGCGATGAGGACGATTCCAACCACTCCCCATAAAGTAGAAGTCAGGACGGTGATGCGGAATTCGGTTGTTTTGCTAGCTCCCTCCGCAGGGCGGGCAGTAATATTGACGATGTAATCTCCCGCAACGGCTTTTTCGCTGGGGCGAATGCGGGTGTTCACCTCCACCTGTTCGCCAGCTGGGATTTGTTCAATCGTTGGAGTATCGAAGGAAACCGTCCAACCACTGGGTTCGCTGGAGCTGAGCTGGACATTGCGTGCTGGTGCACTGCCATTGTTGCGCACAATGACTTTGAGAGTTGAGTCGCGACCAGCGTATGCTTGTCCCGAAAGCCTGCCATCCGGAGCGCTGATTGAAATCTCCGCTTGGCCAGTGACTTCAGCGACCAAGTCGAGTTCAGCACGAGCCTCCGCTCCTTCGGCAATAATCTTTATCGGGTAAGTGCCGGCCGAAAGATTTGAAATAGGCTGCACTTCAACGGATAAACGTTTGTTTTCTTTTGAAGGCAAAGGCAAGTTGGTGATTTCCTGTCCGGAGAGGCGGAATTTGACTTGGAATCTGGGATCAGTTTCGGCGGAAAGATTGACCGAAAGTTCATCACTGCCGTCATTCCTCAAGTTGACATCATAGCGGAAAGTCTGTGTCGGTGAACCTCGCAGGGTGGGCAAATCGCAGTCCAGCGAAATGGAAGGCGGAGTTTTTTCCTGGACAGTGATCTGGATGGTAAGTTCACTTTGTTCTGCTTCCCCCTTAGCGCGCAGCGTAAACGTATAGTCGCCGGGTTGGGCGTCTTTTGGCTGTTCTAAGCGCAGATCAACATCGCTATCTGCATCGGGTTCAACAAAGGCGGACTTGACGATTTTCCCGCCACCTCGGAAGGTAACTGTCCAACCTTCGGGCACTTTAACAGTCTCCAATTGGACAGTTTGCGGCTTCGTGCCGCCGCGCAAGACTAAGGGGATATTGACGGTTTCACCTAAGCCGACAACTTGGCTGGGATAGTTCGTGAAGAGAGTTAGTGGCCAAGGTGTTGGCGTGGGCGTAGCTGAGCTTTCTTGAGCTGCAACAGGGTTGACTAACCCAATGACAAGCAATGCAAATAGGATGAGTGTTGTTGGGATGAAAATGCGGCGCATATTACGTCCTCCTAATTTTAGATGGTTTTGTTTGATTTAGATTTGACACATTGATATTTCGATAGACTCTGCTGATTATATATCTATTTTGTCGCTCAAACGGATCGATTATTTGATTTCGAACTTTTCCTGCTACCTCCTACGTTAAAGCAAAATGAGCGCGGAAGGACTCGAACCTTCAGCCAATGGCTTAAAAGGCCACTGCTCTGCCATTGAGCTACGCGCCCATGTGAGCAACATTTTATCACGAACTTTGACAGGCGTCAACCGAGATGAAAAAATTTCTTTCGATTCTTCCTAGACAAAAATAGGATCATCGAGTAAAATTCAATTTTGCATCAAAAGGAAA
>CAKZNJ010000336.1 GCA_937129505.1 uncultured Anaerolineae bacterium
AGCGGGACCTTTTGAGACATGGGATCTGTTAGGCGTCGCCCAAACGGTCAATGCTATGAAGGAAGCTGGCTTTCCTCCAGCCAGTTGGGTTGAGGAGATGCTTGCTTGCGGTTGTCCCAGCTTCTATCAGGTTGAGAATGGCAGCAAAGTAGGGGTCTATCATCCAGCGAAGAAATCATACGATCCGATTCCACCCCATCCCTCAGCCATTGTCCTTGCTGAACAAAAGGCCGCAGGGAAGCGATTGAAAGCCAATCCTGGTGCAAGCATCATTGATCTGGGAGACGGTGTTTTGTGTGTCGAGTTCCACACCAAAGTGAACGCCTTAGATGACGATATTTTTAACATGATTTTAGAAGCAATGGATATGGCTGAGAAGGATTATGAGGGGATTGTTATTGGAAATGATGCGGAACAGTTTTCAGCCGGGGCGAATATATTCATGATCGTCATGGCAGCCCAAAGTGGTATGTGGGATACTTTGGATGCGGCGGTGCAGAAGATGCAGAGCATGAACCTGCGGATGCGTTACTTCACCAAACCGATCGTCATTGCGCCTGCGGGATTAGCCATTGGAGGAGGCTGTGAAGTCATGATGCATGGTAACCGTGTGGTTGCTCATGCCGAATTGTACAGCGGTTTGGTCGAGATCGGGGTGGGAGTGATTCCCGCCGGCGGTGGTACAAAAGAATTGGTTAGGAGAATTTTGACGCCGCCAATGCGCACCCAGAATGCCGAAGCATTGCCTTTCCTGCAGCGAATCTTTGAGACGATAGGCTTGGCGAAGGTGGCGACTAGCGCAGAGGAATCGCGCCAATATGGATTCCTCTCCGCGGCTGATCGGATTGTGATGAATCGCAGCCACCTTTTGGCAGAAGCCAAGCGAGAGGTTTTACATCTCGCTGCAGATGGCTACCGCCCACCCTTGCCAGAAAAACTGTACGCCGCGGGGCGTGATGCCCTCGCCGCTCTGCGCGTTGGGGTCTATATGATGAATCAAGGCGGGTATATTACCGATCATGAACGATTGATTGGCGAAAAACTGGCTTATGTGATGTGTGGAGGTGAACTAAGCCGCCCGACTTGGGTAGATGAGCAGTATTTCCTCGATCTGGAGAGGGAGGCTTTTCTGTCCTTGTGCGGAGAGGAAAAGACTCAACAGCGTTTATGGCACATGCTTCAAACAGGGAAGCCGTTGCGCAACTAGGTGAGGGTATAGAAAAGGAGAGATGATGATGGCTGTAAAAGATAAATTTAGAACGCCGGTGATTGTCGCTGCTGCGCGAACCGCAGTAGGAAAAGCTAAACGGGGTAGTTTGGCAACTACCCGCCCCGATGAACTCGCAGCGGCGGTCGTTCAAGATTTGTTCAAACGCCTTCCCGTCCTTGAGCCGCAAATGGTGGATGATCTGATTTTAGGGTGCGCCTTTCCAGAAGGTGAGCAAGGGATGAACGTGGCGCGTTTGGTAGGCTTACGCGCAGGTTTGTCTCCCTCTGTGCCGGCTGAAACCATCAACCGTTTCTGTTCCTCAGGATTGCAGAGTATCGCCCACGCTGCCTTTGCAATTATGGCTGGACAAATGGAGATAGCGATTGCCGGTGGGGTTGAGTCGATGAGTATGGTGCCGATGACCGGCTTTAAGTTTTCACCAACCCCCTATTTGGCTCAGCACCACCCCGAGACCTTTACCAACATGGGATTGACCGCTGAGAATGTCGCCGCAAAGTATGGCGTTTCGCGCCAAGACCAAGATCAGTTTGCCTTGCAAAGTCACCAAAAAGCGCTTCATGCGATTGAACAAGGGTACTTTGATTCACAAATCGTCCCTATTGAAGTTACAAATGTTGAACTCGCAGCGGATGGCAAGGTCAAGACCACCAATTTTATCTTCAAGGTGGATGAAGGTCCTCGCAGTGACACGAATTTGGAAGCTTTGGCGAAATTGAAGCCTGCCTTTAAAGAGGGTGGCACAGTTACGGCAGGGAATTCTTCTCAGATGTCCGATGGGGCGGCTGCCGTGGTAATTATGTCTGAAGCCAAAGCAGAAATGTTGGGTCTAAAACCCATGGTTAGATTTGTCTCGTTTGCTGTAGGCGGTGTTCCTCCTGAGATCATGGGGATAGGTCCGATCGTTGCGATCCCCAAAGCGTTGAAAATGGCTGGTTTAAGCCTAAATGAAATCGGATTGATTGAGCTAAATGAAGCCTTTGCTGCTCAGTCCTTGGCTGTTATCCGAGAACTGGACTTGAATCTAGAGATTTTGAATGTGAACGGCGGCGCTATTGCGCTTGGACATCCTCTGGGGTGTACGGGAGCTAAATTAACCACCCAATTAATTTATGAGATGAAACGACGTAATGTACAATTTGGCATGGTAGCGATGTGCATCGGTGGTGGGATGGGCGCGGCCGGACTCT
>CAKZNJ010000337.1 GCA_937129505.1 uncultured Anaerolineae bacterium
TTTGCTTGAGATTTTTCGGAGACTCGCTGGAAAAAGAGATAACTGCTCCTTTTGGTCATCTTCCTATAACCATCAATCATTCAACTCCTGAACTGACCATACAGATTTGGGACAGTGCTACCACCAAGGTGAAAATGCCGCCGCGCCCTTGGGGGCAAGAAGACACCGTCGCTCGAGGAGAAGTGCGCGGTTTCTACGATGATCAAATCTATGTAGCTCTTTCTGCTGACGTCGGCGCGGTCAGCGTTTGCAACATCGAAGAAAATATGGCTGTGTTTTGGATTCGCTCTGCCGAACATCTGCCCCTTTATGAAAGAGGAGCTCCCTTGCGATGGATTCTAAACTGGTGGATGCGTCAGCATGGCAAAATTCTCATCCATTCCGGACTCGTAGGACTTAGGGGTGAAGGTCTACTTTTGGTCGGGAAAGGAGGAAGCGGTAAATCTACTACTGCTCTATCATGTCTATTAGCGGGGTGGGATTATCTTGCAGATGATTATTGCCTGATTGAATTGGGCAAACCGCCGAGTGGCCATAGCGTCTACAGTACAGCCAAAGTGACACATCAACACTTCTCAAACTTTCCCAATCTCTTTCAGGTCGACCAAAATCCTTTGTCATCTCACGAGGAGAAAGTTCTTTTATACCTATCCTCCCGATATCGTGCAAAATTATGTCCTAGTGTTCCGCTCAAAGCCATCGTGATCCCGAAAATCGTAGATAGAGCGGAAAGCGGAATTGTAAAATCCTCTCCTGCTGCAGCTCTTCGAGCCTTAGCCCCTAGTTCTCTATTTCAGCTTCCCTCGACGGGTGATGCTGAGTTTAAGGCGCTAACCGAAATTGTCAAAATCCTTCCAGCATATATTCTAGAAGTGGGGAGGTCAATTTCTTCAATTCCATGCACCGTCGAGGAGGTGCTCCAATGAGTTTACCCTCGGTCAGTGTGATCATGGCAGTTCGAAATGGGGAGCGCTTCCTTCAACAAGCAATCGAGAGTGTCCTCAGCCAGGATTATTCACCAATAGAAGTGCTCATCATAGACGGACACTCATCAGACCGCACAAAGGAAATTGCTTGTTCCTATCCCCAGATTCGCTATCTACTTCAACCCGATCAAGGTATTTCCAATGCCTACAATTATGGGGTCATATCCTCCCAAGGCGAGCTTATCGCTTTTCTCTCTCACGATGATATATGGACACCCAAAAAGCTTTCCCTCCAAGTTGAGTTTTTACAAAAACATCCAGAAGTGGGCTATGTGATTGCCCAAACACAATATTTTCTTGAACCCGGCTGTGCTTTCCCCTATCAGTCTTTACGAGCGGATATTTTGGAAAAAAATTGGATATTGAGGATGATGGAGATCGTCTTGATTAGGCGAAATGTTTTCGAAAAAGTAGGCTTATTCGATCCTTCGCTTTCCACGGCGGAAGACGTTGATTGGTTTGCAAGGGCGGATGACGAGGGAATCCAGATGGGAGTGGTGCACCAGATCCTACTCCACAAGCGCATTCACAATCAAAATATATCTATTTATTCCGAACAACACCATCAGAATCTTTTATCGGCACTAAGGAAGTCAGCAAGACGCAAAAGAGGAAGACAGATATGAGTGGTACTCCTGATACCTTAATGCCTCTTGTCAGCGCTATTATTCCCGTCTTTAACGGAGAGCAGTATTTATCTCAAGCTATTGAGAGCGTTCTAGCACAAGATTACCGTCCACTTGAGATCATTGTTGTTGATGATGGTTCTACGGATCGAACAGCGAAAATCGCTCAGTCTTACGAATCTGTGACCTACCTCTATCAGCCTAACCAAGGGAATGGGAAAGCCAGAAATTTAGGCATCCAAAGCTCAGGGGGGGAATTCATTTCCTTCCTTGATTCAGATGATCGCTGGATGCCCAACAAGCTCAGCCTCCAGATGAAGTATTTGCTTGAACATCCCGAAATTGGCTTTGTGATTGCTCACATGCGGGCTGTGCTAGATGATAATATCGATTGGCCTTCCAGTTTGAATCGGGCGCATTATGAACGAGAACCACCCTGTTATTTGCCTAGTGCTCTACTCGTCCGACGCGAGGTGCTACTTAAAGTTGGTTTATTTGACCCGTCTTACCGCCACGCAAATGATAGCGATTGGTTCTTTCGAGCTCAGGAAGCAGGGATAAAGATGGCGATTATCGCCGAGGTGTTAGTGCAAAAACGCATTCACCTATCAAATCTGAGCCATGAGAAATCGGTTACTTATGAAACGATAATGGCGATCCGCGCTTCATTGCAAAGACGAAAGAGAACAAACTAAAGCTGATGAGCATCCCTAATATTAGCGTAATTGTTGTTGTAAGGAATGGCGAAAGTTTTATTCGCCAAGCTCTGCGAAGTATTCTGAAGCAAACAATCCAACCTAATGAGATTATCGTGATCGATGGAAAATCAACAGATAGAACAGCCGACATTGCTAGGGAATTTTCGGGTGTTTTTCCATCATTGCTTTACATGTATCAATCCGATTTAGGATTGGCAAACGCTCGCAATCTAGGTTTGGAGATGGCACAAGGCGAACTGATCGCTTTTCTCGATCACGAC
>CAKZNJ010000338.1 GCA_937129505.1 uncultured Anaerolineae bacterium
GAGCAACAGATGGCGCTGCAATCCATCTGCATCATACTGGCGTGCCAACGTTGGTCATTGGGGTTGCTGCGCGGCACATTCACTCGCACAGTTCGATCATTCATCGCAGCGATTATGATCATGCTGTAGAGTTGCTGACTGAGCTGGTGATGAGGCTAGACTCTCGTACGGTTGCGGACTTAACCTTGTAGTTTAGGGAAAATCGTTGGAGGTTTTATGACGGATTATATTCAACAAATTTCTGAGGAACTACGGAAGCAAATTGAAGTTTTCGAACCCGAGTATCAGGTTAAGGATATCGGAACGGTTATAGAAGCGGGTGATGGGATTGCTCGTGTCAGCGGTTTGAGTAACATCCGTTCGCAGGAATTAGTTGAATTTGCGAACGGTGTAATGGGTATTGCCTTCAACCTTGAAAAAGACAATGTGGGTATTACTATTGTTGGTGATTATTCTGAAATTGAAGAGGGAATGCAGGTTCGCTCGACCGGGCGAATCGCTTCGGTACCGGTAGGAGATGGGTTGATTGGGCGGGTAGTCAATGCCCTTGGCCAGCCGATTGATGGAAAAGGACCTATTCGGTTTGAGCGCTACCGCCCGATCGAAAGAATTGCTCCTGGCGTGGTCTTAAGGAAGGATGTTGATACTCCTGTTCAAACAGGAATCAAAGCGATCGACTCGATGATACCCATTGGGCGCGGTCAGAGGGAATTAATCATCGGCGATCGACAAACAGGGAAAACCGCTCTGGCAATTGACACAATCATCAACCAAAAGGGTAAAGATTTATACTGCATCTATGTGGCGATCGGACAGAAGAAGGCTGCCGTAGCTCGTACAGTTGCTCTGCTTGAAAAATACGGGGCAATGGATTATACCATCGTGGTTGTGGCGTCAGCAGATGACCCGGCAGCAATGCAATACATTGCGCCGTATGCTGGCTGTGCGATGGGTGAAGAGTTTATGGAAACTGGTCGGGATGCGTTGATTGTCTATGATGATCTCTCCAAACATGCTTGGGCATATCGTCAGGTCAGTTTACTGCTCAGACGTCCACCGGGTCGTGAGGCTTACCCGGGCGATGTTTTTTATTTGCATTCACGTTTGCTGGAACGAGCTGCGCGCCTGGCGGATGAGCATGTAATTGTCCCCCAAAGCTATGAGGGTACATTAGCGGAAGTCAGTGACAGTGTAGATGGGAAAGTGTACGGCGGTCCGCGAGCACTCCATGACGCTCAGGAAGCCTTAAAGGCGATGTCTGATCGAGAGGATCACAAGGTGGTCAAGCGGCGCGGCTCTGGTGGTTCTCTAACCGCCCTGCCGATCATCGAGACCCTACTTGGCGATGTTTCAGCGTATATTCCTACCAACGTGATCTCCATCACCGATGGGCAGATCTATTTGGAAAACAACTTGTTCTACGCTGGTATCCGGCCGGCAGTAAATGTGGGTATCTCAGTCTCTCGGGTGGGAGGAGATGCGCAGACCAAAGCAATGAAACAGGTGGCTGGGCGCTTGCGGCTCGAAATGGCGGCTTTTCGCGAGTTAGCTGCCTTTGCTCAATTTGGCTCCGACCTAGATAAGGCAACCCAAGCCCAGCTTAATCGAGGCTTACACCTACAAGAAATCTTGAAGCAGCCCCAGTATGAACCCATGCCACTCGAGCAGCAGGTCATTGTCCTCTTTGCTGGCACGCAAGGCTATGCGGATAAGGTGCCGCTAGAAGATATGCGCCGATGGGAAGCGGCGCTCATCCGCTATATGGAATCTTCATACCCGGAGATCGGAAGGGATATTGCTGAGAAAAAGGTAATTACCGACCAAACGCGAGAAAAATTGGTCGCGGCCTTGGAGAGTTTTTCGGGGTCGTGGCAATAAAACCCTTTTAAGAGGATTTCTTCTTTATGCCAAACACACGAGAAGTCCGATTAAGAATCCGCAGCGTTAAGAATATCTCGCAGGTCACGCGAGCTTTACAAGCCGTCAGCACCAGCAAAGTCCGAAAATCAATGGCGGCGCTGATGCAGACACGCCCCTACGCGAGCAAAGCCTGGCAAGTATTGACCCACATTGCGCGCCAGCCGGGACGAGATACCCTCCATCCCCTCTTAAGCAAGAGGGAAAAGATTTCAGCCGGATTGGTGGTCGTAATTACCAGTGATCGGGGTTTAGCGGGAGCTTATAATACCAATATCATCCGTTTCGCCCTGCAACACTTTGAACAATATCCCTATCCGGTGCGATATATTGCTGTCGGTCGAAAGGGGAGGGATCTGTTGCTGCGTTTGAGAAAAAATGTGATCGCAGATTTCAGTAATTTGCCGGCTGCGCCGACCTTTTCCGATGTATCGGCAATCGGAAAATTGGCAATCGAAGATTTTTTATCCAAAAAAGTGGATGAAGTTTTTGTGGTTTATACCGATTTTGTAAATATGGTCAAGCAAATTCCGACAGTCAAAAAGATATTACCGCTCGAATATCAGTATGAAACAGAGCGAGTAGAAACGTTTGAGGTGAATACAAGACAGCGAATTGAGGCGACCTACATTTACGAACCGGATATGAACACCATTCTAAATCGGATTGTGCCGCGCTTTACCGCCCTTCAGGTCTATCAGGCAATTTTGGAGGCGCAGGCAAGCGAACATGCAGCGCGCATGGTAGCCATGAAGAATGCTACCGATGCAGCTACGGAATTGGCGGCTTCTCTCCAGTTGGAGTATAACAAAGCTCGTCAACAAGTAATCACGAACGAAATGCTAGACATCGCTGGGGGGGCAGAGGCATTGTCGAGCCAGATGATAAAATCTTGAGAATCAAAATTGTGGAGGTAAAATGGTTCAAGCAAGAGGCAGGGTTGTTCAAGTACTAGGTGGTGTGGTTGATGTGGAATTTCCCCCCGACCAATTGCCAGAAGTGTTTGATGCTATCGAAGTGCCCAGAGAAGGCACTGAACCATTAGTTTTAGAAGTTCAA
>CAKZNJ010000339.1 GCA_937129505.1 uncultured Anaerolineae bacterium
CAATCTAGCAGCAGCTCATCCTGCGTTGGTGAAATATCTGAGGGGGGAAGTGCTACAAGAGAGCATCTTTTCCGCTGAGGAGCGGGACATTTTCTCACACCAAGGTTGGTTGCCGATTGGTGTCGATGGCTATCCGCTCGGCTGGGGGAGAGCCGTCGGCAGATTGATTAAAAACCATTTCCCGAAAGCACATCGCCTGGTCTAGAACATCGCCCCGCTTTTATTTGTTTATTGGCGCTATGGGATCTTTTCGGTCAGGTTATCATTCAACGTGAGAAGTAATGACAAATATCACTACCCCTATGTAAACGTTTGCAGTATGCTTCGCACAATAGCCCTGTGAAAGACATCGCCGTTTCGTCGCTCTCACTCTCGCAGGGCTTTTTTCTTTCTTTATCCTAATCTAGAGCCACACCCTTAGCTAAACAACACCTCTAGGTCTTCACGGGTAAGAGACTTAAAGATACTGCCATCAGCGTGAATGATCTGCTCAACCAATTGACGTTTTTTCTCTTGCAGGAGCAGGATTTTTTCCTCAACGCTATCTCTGACGATGACCTTGTAAATGAAAACGGGTTTTTCCTGCCCAATGCGATGCGTTCGGTCGGCGGCTTGGCGTTCCACTGCCGGATTCCACCACGGATCCAGATGGATGACATAATCGGCAGCAGTCAAGTTTAAACCCACCCCTCCTGCCTTCAGGCTGATCAGAAAGAAGGGCAAACGCCAGTCTTTCTGGAAGGCGTCCACTTGACTCTGACGGTCGGAGGTTTGGCCATCTAAGTATGCGTAACGCATGTCACGGTTATCCAATTCTCGCCGCAGCAAGTTAAGCGCTTCGACAAACTGGGAAAATATTAACACCTTGTGACCTTCCTCTTTCAGGGTCTCCAAGGTCTCAAGCAACCAAACGAATTTCGGCGCTTCGCCCTGAAAGCTTGGGTCTACGAGAGCGGGATGAATGCTGATCTGGCGCAAGCGTAAAAGACCTTCTAGGATTTTCATCCGCTGGTTATTATTTCCCTCCGAGACGGAAGGCTCAAGCAACAGTGCCCGATAATGATCACGCATTTTGCGATAGAGTTCTTGTTGTTCATCACCCATTTGAGTATAGATAATCCGCTCCTCGCGAGGGGGTAACTCTGGAGCAACTTGGGTTTTTGTGCGTCGAAGGATAAAGGGGTGAACCAGCTTGCGCAAGGTTTCAGCACTTTCTTTGTCCCCTTCCCCTTCAATGGGGTTGGCAAACTCACGCCGAAACGCTTCTAGGCTGCCCAATAGACCCGGCTGCAGAAAAGCAAACTGCGACCAGAGCTCAAACGTGTTGTTCTCGATCGGCGTGCCGGTCATGACCAGACGGTGGCGGCAGTTGAGCAGACGGACTGCTTTCGAGCTTTGGGCTAACGGGTTCTTCACTGCTTGAGACTCGTCTAAAATGACGATGTCGAAGGAATACTTGCGCAATTTGTCGATATCCCGCAAGACAATTCCATAGGTGGTCAAAACCACATCCACCTCCTCCAAAGGTTTGATATCCTTTGGTCGCTCTGCACCGCTGTAGTCTAAAATGCGCAACTGTGGTGTAAACCTTTCAGCTTCTCGCTGCCAATTGAACAACAAGGATTTTGGAACAACCAACAGGTGGGGTGCAGAGGTTTGCTGATTTTCCTTCAAAGACTGCAAAAATGCCAGCATCTGCACCGTTTTCCCTAATCCCATATCATCGGCCAAACATCCCCCTAATTTATATTTATAGAGAAAATGCAGCCAATCATAACCGGCTTTTTGATAGGGTCGTAATTCACCTCGAAAACCCTGCGGCAGAGGTTGGGATTCAATCTGTTCAAAATCCCGTAATAATCGGCGACGACTCTGATATTCCTCATAGCCGCTGCTCATCTCGGCTTCATCGAGCAGGAGGTCAACTAAGGGAAGTTGGGCTTCGCTGAGTTCAATACCCTGCTCAGTCGTTTTCCCCAATGAAAAGACTTTCTTGAAACGCTTAAGCCATTCCTCGGGAATTGCCCCGATCGATCCATCCGCCAGCTTGACATAGGTCTGCCCTTTTTGGATAGCCGAGCGCACTTCTTTCCAGGATGCTATTTGATCTCCAAAGCGGACCTCCATCCTTAGGTCAAACCAATCAATCCCTGAAGAGAATTTCAAGGAAAGCGATGGGTGGGCACGATTCACGCGCACTGACTTGATGCGATCCTCGCCATAAACTTCAAACCCTTCGTTGACCAAGCATGGCACATACTTGACCAAAAAATCCAAGACATGAACCTTAGCGCGCAAGGTATACTTCCCCCGTTCATTCACCGAGATGCGCTTCAAGCCAAAACGGGCTGTGCTGAGCTCACTTTCTAATGTATCTTCGAAGGTATGATTGCGACGGATAAACGTTATCGCTGTCCCCTCAGCCTGAGGAATAACCAAATACTCCTGCCTACTCTGATAGGGGATTTCTTTACCCTGATAGTGGAAGCGAAGTTCGGCAATCAACTCTTTGTTCTTCTCAGACAAATATAGTCGCGGTTGAGGCTGATACTCCTCGTAGGTTTGAATGCCCTCTCCAACCAGAGTGATTGTTTCGGCAACTTTCAATAAATAGCTTTCCAAGAACTGCTTTTCAAATGCGGCGGGGATATGGATATGGGGTTCTTCCAGCAACTTCTCTAGCAGACCAGCGGGTGGGTAGGAAAGACGGATCAAGGTGTTCCCTACCAACAGAGTAAGCGGGTTCTGCTGAACGATAGCGGCCTTCTTGCTGGAGAGGGCAAGAATCTCTTTGTCGAAGGTCAGCGCTAAATTTAGGTCATATCCATTTTCACTCTTCTGCACCACCATAACGGCCTTCTCAACGGTCGGATGCAATTTCAAGCGGTTGAGCAGGGTCCCCCCTGAACTGCATTTGTAGAGAAGCAGCGGTGATCGCCAAAACCATCCCAAGCGATCGGTTGAGGTCCAAGAATAGGTGGACAGCAGAGTGGCAAGGAGATACGCCCCGCTATCCGCATTTAAGCAACGAGAGATATCCCCTAACGAACGAACTACCTCTGTTTTACGCTGTGGTTGCCGCCGGATAAAGCGATCCAATTCCTCTGCGTCATTCCAATTGATCGCCTCGATTTCTTCTTGCGCAAGGCGCCCAACATAAATCCGAAGAGGTACGACCTCCCATCCATATCTATGCAAAAGCCCAAAAACTATTGCATAGCGCCGTGCCGACAGATGTACTGGTTCTAGCTCCTTAATCCGCGTATTTTGTTTGATCACCCAATCCAATTTTCGTTTCCAAGCGATCTCAGCGGGCAGAGTCACTTGATTTCTGGCTTTCAGGGCTGTGGCAACCAAGTGTTTACAAAAAAAGCCCCCTTGCCCGACCGGACAAGAACAAGAGAACGAGAGCTGGTTACCATTGATCCAGATAGAAACGTCATATATCAGATTCCCCTGTACCTTTGCATCGATTCTCTCTGACGAGACATTGATCAAATGGACGCGATTTTCGAAAGAATAGGAACGACCCCGTTCAAAACCCATGTAACCGGCTAAACGAGCCAGGGATTGATCATTTAGGTAATCTGCAAGAACGAGTAATTCATTCATCTTCCGCCACAATCCTAACCTGTAGGTCAAAAATGCTGTGTCACAAAGATTTTGGTAGTAGGATATCTTACCACAAGAGAATCAGGGGAAATTAAGGGTTTTGCGGATGATCGAGAGCGACTAACCCCTTTTTCAAGGTGTCAACGGTGGTCGCCTAAACGCCGATCAACACCTCTCAGCAACAAGGAGATTTTATGGAGGATTCGCCACACTGAAAACAGCGAGGCGAATCCAGTCATAATTCCCGACACAGAGTCAAGTTATTGACTTGCCATTGCAACAAAAACCAATTCAAGCTTCACATCATCGGCTACATTGGCAACGAAGGGTACATTGGGCACAATTAGATTAAAATCAGACCGACGGATGGTGGCACTGGCTTGACCACTGAGACGGGTAGGGCTCTCCGCAACCACCGTCACTTCAAAAGTGACCGGTTGAGTTACCTCCCGAATGGTCAAATCCCCACTCATCCGAAACGTGTATGTTTTTCCCACTTCAGCAACGCCGCTCAAACCTTCGATAGTTTGCGGTGTAAAGAGGATATACTCATAAGCGTCGGTTTGTAAGATGCGGTTGCGGATAGCGGAGTTGCGCCTATCATCGTCAGTCCTAAAATCGCGGGTGTTAATTTGGATGACACCGACTTTGGATTGGGAAAGGTCCTCTTGATTAACTAGGATTTCTCCACTGACCAGATTTGTCTCCCCAATCACGTCCTTAGGGCTACCCCGCAATTCCTCGTAAATCGTAAAGCGGGCTATGGTCTCTGCAGAAACAATTTGAAAGACGATTTGTCCTGTCGTAGGCTGCGGAGCGCTTTCTTGAGGTGCGGGATATGGAGTAGGCTCTGTAGCACCTTGAGCAGCAGAGGCAGGATCGGTTTGCCCGGGGCTGGGGTAAGCAGTCTCACCACTGACAGCAGCCTGCCCTTGCTCGGTAGACAGCACAGGAATAGGTGTAGCCACCCCACTTGGTGGCAAGGTTGGACCTAAAACGAATTGATAAAGGGCAAAGCCTCCTATGGCTAAGACTAAAACGCCAACTAGCAGGATAAGCAGTCTGGTTGGTTTCATTGGTTCCCTCTTAATTTTTTAGATTTTTATGACCTATTTTACCATAATTGGTGGTGAGCAGAAACGATGAAACACATAATGATACAAGGGGACCTTTCGTTCGACGTGATCCATAGAAGACATTCGCAATGACATGCACAATGCCCTTCCTCTGATACAACACGAGCGGGCATTCGACAAGAACTGGGGCAAGGTGTCGTCCCTACTGTGCTCACCCCCTGGATTTCCCTTCACCATTCATGAATCTCCTGCCATCAACTCCAACAGGGCTTGGTGAATCAATCCATTATCTGCCAGAATCGTATGCCCTAAGGGATCAAATCGCCTCCCATCAACCTGCGTAACGACACCACCCGCTTCTCGGACAATACAAGCTCCGGCATCAATATCCCACGGATGGAGATGCAGCTCCCAATAGCCGTCGATCCGCCCCGCCGCCACATCACACAAACCCAATGCCGCCACCCCCGTGCAATAGACGGCAAAGGTGTTCTTTACTGCCCGCCCCCACTGAGAAAGGTTATCCCTCTCAGAAGTCCAAGCGTCGTAGGGAAAACCTGAACCTACCAGCGCCTTGCCAAGCTGGTTAATAGGAGAAACATGGATCGGTTCGCCGTTTAATGTCGCTCCTCCTCCCTTACAAGCAGCAAACAACTCTGCACTGAGCGGGTTATAGATCACCCCGACAACGGGTTCGTTATCAACCACTAGCCCAATCGAGACCGCAAAAACAGGAATACCCCGTACATAATTGGTTGTGCCATCAATCGGATCCACGACCCAAAATCCAGCCTCGCTTTCCTGCCGGTGTCCCTCCTCACCAAGAAATCCGTATTCAGAAAACTCACTCAACAGACGCTGGGCAATGATCTGTTCCGTTTGACCGTCTAACTCGGTGACAATTTCTAAGGCGCTTTTATACCGCAGTGCATTGGCTTTTCCGAATTGGCGGCGCAAAAAAGCCCCTGCCTCCGCAGCCGCTTCGATAGCAGCGTGAAGTTCATGTTCCATAGGATGTCCTTTAGGTTAAGAGTGTTTGGAGGGTTGTTGCCAAGCCCTCAGCTATTTGAGCTTAATAATCCTCCATAGGCGAAAGTTTTCACAGATAACCCCCATCCTTAATCCATAAACGAACCGCCATTGACATTGATGCTCTCACCCGTAATGAAATCCGCTGCAGGTGAAGCTAGAAACAGCGCTACAGCCGCCACATCTTCAGGCGTCTCAAGGCGGCCGAGGGGGGTATCATCAATGTAAAGCTGACGCACATCATTGGGGGA
>CAKZNJ010000340.1 GCA_937129505.1 uncultured Anaerolineae bacterium
ATCAGGTGGATTATATGCGCGAACCCCGCCGTTGCACAAGGTTAAGAGAGAAGCTCCAATTTGCCAATCAGCGCCGAGACACGCTTCAATCCGACCGATTCAAAAAAGATATCCACAATTTCATCACTATCCTTTAAGGCGCTGTTCAAAACCATCCCCTCGCCCCAGATAGGATGACGCACCCGGTCGCCAGGGGAAAAGCGCTTTTCGAGAATCGGCGCCGAAGCAGGCGACAAAGCTTCTTGCATCTTGCTCCGCAAACCTCCGCCTCTCCGCTCTGACCGTTCGGCAGTGAGGGTGCGGAAATTCACCAGCTTTTTGGGGATATCCTCCAAGAAGCGCGAAGGAGCGTGCGGCTCAGTGTAACCATAGGCATTGCCAAATTGGGAATATACCAGATACAGGTGGTCTTTAGCGCGGGTGATTCCGACATAGAATAAGCGGCGTTCTTCGTGGAGGGCTTCTTTGTCTTCTAGGGAGCGAGCATGGGGCAGGGTGCCTTCGTTTAAACCGACAATGAAGACTACCGGAAACTCCAATCCTTTCGCTGCGTGAAGGGTCAGCAAAGTAGGGGCATCGTTGCCCTCTGCCAGCGTGTCCTGATCGGAAACCAGCGCCACCCGTTCAAGAAAGGCATCTAAACCCGTTTCGCCGAATTCGGCTGCCAAGCGGCGCAATTCCATGACATTATCCCACCGTTCCTGTCCCTCTTGCGATCCGTCATCCAGATAGGCACGGTAGTCAATGTCAGACATCAGGCGGTCAAGGATTTGCAAGGGGGTGGATTGCGACATTTGATCCCGCCAGCCTGCCAACAGGTCTCCAAAGCGGGCGACGGCGATCACAGCTCGTTGGGGGAAAATCTCAGAAACAGCGCTTTCGGGCTCGGCGGCAATAGCCAAGACTGCTTCTCCGCTGCTCATCTTTTGCTGTTGCGCATACGCTCGTAAAGCAAGCACCGTTTTATTCCCGATCCCCCGCGGTGGTGTGTTTAAGATGCGCAACAAGCTGACCTCGTCCGATGGATTATGAATCACCCGCAGATAAGCGATAAGGTCTTTGACCTCTCGCCGTCCATAGAAGCGCTGTGCTCCGACAAGGCGATAGCGCATCCCATACTGCAGAAAGGCTTCTTCGAGCAAGCGGGATTTAGCATTGGTTCGGTACATGATGGCAATATCACCGCCCGAAATTTGCTTCTCTTTGACCATCTGAGCGATATTCTCCACCACCCACTGTGCCTGTTGTGCATCATCGCGCACCTCGATCACGTTCGCGCGCTCCCCACTCCCCCGTTCGGTAAACAACTGCTTGGTTGTGCGGTAGGGGTGCGGTTCGATCACCGCCATGGCGACATCTAAAATCGCCTGAGTGGAGCGGTAATTTTGCTCCAGCAGGATGACCTGCGCATCCGGAAAATCATTTTCAAAGCGCAGCACATTGCGGTAATCTGCACCTCGCCAGCGATAAATGGATTGGTCGATATCACCGACAACGAACAAATTGCGGTGAAAGGAACTCAAATGGCGCACTAAGACGTATTGGGCTTGGTTGGTGTCCTGAAATTCGTCCACCAAAATATGTTCGAAGAGGCGCGCATAGCGCTCTTTGACTTCGGGGACTTGTTCCAGGAGGTAGACTGTGTAGAGCAAGAGGTCATCAAAGTCAAGGGCATTGCTGGCAAGCAATAATTCTTGGTAACGGCGGTACAAGCGAGCCACCACTTCATCGCGATAGTCGTGCACAGGGAAGTTATCTGGCAGCAGCAGCTCGTTTTTGGCATAGGAGATGAGGGCATGCATCCCTTGAGGACGGTAGCGTTTTTCGTCCAAGTTGAGGTCGGCTAACGCCTGACGCAACACTTCCAGTTGGTCATCGGTGTCATAGATGACAAAGTTGGCATCAAAGGGAAGATGACGCGCCTCGCGGCGCAAGATACGAGCGCAAGTAGCGTGAAAGGTGCCCAAGGTCAAGCCGCGCGCTTCTTTCTCCCCCAATAAGCGATAGATGCGCCCTTCCATCTCACGGGCGGCTTTATTGGTGAAGGTGACGGACAAAATCGAATAGGGGCGCACGCCTAACGCCCCGATGAGATAAGCCACCCGCTGGGTTAGGACTCGCGTTTTGCCAGAGCCGGGTCCAGCCATCACCAAAACCGGCCCAGCAGTTGCCAAGACAGCTTGCTGCTGTTGGGGGTTGAGACCTTTGAGAAAATCCATCCTTCAGGAATTCTACCGCGTTTTTAGGGGGTTATAAGCTGGCAGTTAGATGGCTTGCTGAAAGTTAAGAAGGGGCGAAGAGGTCCGCCCTTCCTGAAGCTGACGCAGAGGTCTGTTTTTCCGTTGCCCCCGTAGAAACACAGGCGTCCTCCACCCCCTATCATTCCGCAGGAGCGCCAGCGACTGACCGCCCCCATGTCATTCCGAACGAGCATCAGCGACTTGCTCCGCATGTCATTTCGAGGGAGCGTTAGCGACTGAGAAATCTTAGGATGTCTTACCCCGTTCGACATGACACGGAGGAAAGTGTCATTCCGAGGCGCTTGGAATTTGGTATAATGCGCCTACTACCGGTTGGAGTGAAGGAGCATGAACGATTTACCCATCTTGACGGCAGAAGGAGCCGCTCGGCTGAGAGAAGAATTGGAATATCTAACCACGGTGGCACGCAAGGAGATCGCCGAACGCTTGCGCCACGCTGTTTCACAGGGTGACCTCTCGGAGAACGCCGATTATCACAAAGCCAAGGAGGATCAGGCTTTCCTCGAAGGCCGCATTCAAGAGCTGGAATATTTACTTAAAAACGCCACGATTGTCGCTGAGAATGACGGGCCGGTTGAAGAAGTCCAAGTAGGGACTACGGTGACCGTGCAGGAGGAAAACTATCCTCCCGAGACCTATCGCATTGTGGGGGCAAAAGAGGCAGACCCTCGGAACGGACGGATTTCGAACGAGTCGCCCATCGGCAGCGCCTTGCTCGGCCATAAAGTCGGAGATGTGGTCGTCGCCCAAACGCCAGCGGGCAAAATTACCTTGAAAATCTTGAAAATCGAATAGGCTCAAACGGCAGGCGCTCACCCATGTCTGAGCAGACACAGCCGCCCAGCATGGCGGTTGAATTTTGGAGAGGGGTGCGGGCTGAACTTCCGCTGCTGATCGGCGTGGCGCCGTTCGGGATGATTTACGGCGTGCTGGCGCTTGCGGCGGGCATTCCACCGGCGGCTGCCCAAGCCATGTCCGCCATTGTGTTTGCCGGCTCAGCCCAATTCATCACCACCCAGCTGTATGCCAGCACGCCGTTGTTGCTCACGGCGCTGACCATCTTCGTGGTCAATTTGCGCCACATCCTCTACAGCGCTTCGGTTGCGCCGTACCTCCAAAAGCTGCGCCCGGCTTGGAAATTCCTCCTGGCCTATCTGCTCACCGATGAAGCCTATGCGGTAACGATCGTTGCCTACCAAAAGGAGAGCGTCCCTCATAAGAACTCGCATGGCTTCTTTCTGGGGGCAGGCGTTGCTCTGTGGGCAAGCTGGCAGGCGAGCACGGCGGTGGGCGTTTTCCTCGGCGCCAACCTGCCGCAAAACTGGTCGTTGGATTTCACCTTAGCGCTTACGTTTATTGCCATTGTCGTCCCCACTTTAAAAGACCGCGGCCTGGTGGCGACGGCCGCCATCGCCAGTCTGATTGCGGTCTTGAGCGCAGCCTTGCCATATAAGCTGGGGTTATTGCTGGCTGCCTTTCTGGGCATTTTGGGCGGCTACTGGCTGGGAGAGGAGAAATGAAGATTTGGTGGCTGCTCTTATTGGGAGGCTTGGCGACTTATCTGACCCGTCTTTCGATGATTCTGCTTTTCAGCCGCTGGCAGATTCCGCCGTGGCTGGGGCGGGCTTTGCGCTTGGTGCCGGCGGCGGTCTTTTCGGCCATCATCGCCCAAGAGGTGTTCGTCAATAATGGCCAGATCAATCTCTCGTTTCACAACGAGCGCATCTTGGCCGCCTTGACAGCGAGCCTGATCGCCTGGCGGACGAAAAACATTTTGCTCACCCTGGCGGTCGGCATGGCAACGCTGTGGGCGTTACAATGGTTTTTTCATTAAGAGAGGGCTAGGTTTTTTCAAACATTCATGGTTGTGATCAATGTTGCAGAGAGAGCGCCCGTATTGAGCAAGGCTCCAAATATGTGATTTGGTCGAAGCATAGAGGCTGTGGTATGATAGAGGCGCTCTTGCGAATTTTTTATCTATAGACACTAATTCTATATGTATCTAAGGAGGTTAATGAAACATTTTTCCGTCCTAAACTTAACGCATGAGCTGAGCTATGTTCACAACTAAAAATTTCTCCCGCCCATCGTTTGGTGGGCATGAAAAATTTGTTATTCGACGGGGATGGCTTAAAAAAGGGGTGGACAGTGTATCTCGAGATCCAGCTATCTTTAGGCGTGAAGATTGTTTTGTGGAATTAGGGGTAGGAAAGAATATGGCAAGCGCCATTCGCTATTGGGGTTTAGCTACGGGTTTCCTGCAAGAGAGTGAGGGGAGAGTAGGCTCTCTCTATCCTACCGAACTCGGAAAAGCACTGCTTATGGATGATGGTTGGGATCCATATCTCGAAGACATTGGCAGCCTTTGGTTGATCCATTGGAAATTAGCAAGCAATCAGAGGCGAGGGTTGGCCTGGTACTTGATTTTTTCACGCTATTATGACATCGAATTTCGCAAGGAATTTCTGGTTGAATTTCTCGAAAAACAGTTCAAACATCTGGGGATTCAGACAACTGAAGCAATGATTGAGCGGGAAGTAGATGTTTTTTTGCGCAGCTATACTCCCACCCAGAGTCGTAAAAACATGAGCAAAGAAGAGAGCCTCGATTGTCCATTGGTCGATTTAAATCTCATACACCAGAATGAGCGAGTTTATCGGTTTAATTTTGGACGTAAACCTTCTCTTTCAACCGAGATATTTGGTTATGCCCTCTTTGAGTATTTAAGCGAACGTGCCAAGACTCGCAACACTGCAACGGTAGATGAATGCATCTACCAACCGGGCAGTCTAGGACAAGTTTTCAAGATAGACGAAAATACTATTTTGGACTACCTAGACACTCTAGAATCACTAACCCAAGGAAATTTGCGCCTGCGCGAAACCGCTGGACAGAGGCAAATCTACTGGCAAGACATCTCTCACTCAAAAAGGTGGGATCTTTTACGAAGTTATTATGAGTGAATCAACCCTCAGAGACCTGATTCAAATTCACACTAGTGGGCTCCGATCTATTCGGCTGGAAGAAGACTTGTCCAACCATTCTCTGGTGCAAAGCTATGTCCCCACCACGCAAGCTATCTACACCTTAGAGAGAATCTTTTATGGGATCGAAAGCAATGGGGAGCGCGCTTGGACTTTGACCGGCCCTTACGGCTCTGGTAAATCATTTTTTGGCTTGTTTCTGAGCCACACCCTTGATGGCGCGGTTGAAGCAATAGCCACCCGTGAGAAGTTAAGGGTCAATCACCCTGAGCTGGCAGAACGCATCCAACGCTGGGTAGAAGGGCGGGGCGGACTACTGACCATTCCTGTAACCGGAGCGCGCGCTCCGCTGCAAGCGTGTATCCTACGCGGCTTTGAAAAAGTCTTTCCAAGGTTGACAAACGAGTTAAAAGAGAGTCTCCCTTCAACCATCGAGCAAATTAAGTCAGCCGATAGTCGGCACTTCCTAACGTGGTTGAGCAACTTTATTCGGGATGTATGCGCTGTTCATTCGTTCAGCGGCATCTTGCTAGTTTTCGATGAGCTAGGAAAAGCATTAGAACATGCTGCCGCTCATCCTTTCGAAAGTGATATCTACCTATTGCAAGAGTTAGCGGAATTTGCCAACCGCAGCGGAGAAACCCCCTTTGTTTTCATCGGCATTTTGCATCAAGCCTTTGAGCAATATGCGACTCTTCTCGATCATATCACCCAGCGCGAGTG
>CAKZNJ010000341.1 GCA_937129505.1 uncultured Anaerolineae bacterium
GCGTCCCTTGTTGAATCCCGAAACCATTAAGGAAATTATAGCTGAGAAAGCGGGAGATACCCTCGGCGATGTGTTTCGGAGATATCGTCAAATTGCAGAGCATCAAGCCCGAATTAAGAAAGGCAAAGATGTCAACTTCGAGGAGATTTATATCCAATTAGGTGAACTTGCCAATCTCTCTACAGATGACCTATCCGCGCTCAAGAGATTAGAAGAAGATACAGAAATATCGCTCGCGCAGCCCCGTCCTGCGGGTATCGATCTGTATCGTAAAGCTATAGCTACCGGGAAACCGGTCATCTTGATCTCAGACATGTTTCTCCCAAGAGAGATAATCGAAACCTGCCTAAAAAAAGTAGGCATCCAAAATTGGCATTCGATCTATTTGTCAAACGAAGTCGGGATGCGTAAAGAGAGTGGAGAACTTTACCATTATGTTTTACAACAATTCAATATCAAACCCAATCAATTGCTGATGATTGGTGACAACGAGAGATCTGATGTACAAATTCCCTGTGATATGGGGGCTTCTTTTATTCACTTAATTCGCCCGGTAGAACTGGCAAGAGGGTTACCACGTTTGACAGCTATCGTCAATAGTGTTGAGGATAAGCAAGGTGAGGAAAAAATCAACAGTGAAATCCATCTTGGATTGGTGATAAATAAGAATTACGCTTCTTTATCCTTTGACAATTTCGACTTCGAGTCGCTCGTCATCCCAGACCCATATTACCAAGGCTATAGCTTGGTCGGGCCGCTGCTTCTCAGTTTTATAAACTGGCTTTTAGAAAGGGTAAAAGAAGATCAGATCGATCATTTGTATTTTCTTTCTAGAGAAGGTAGACTACTAAAAGCGGTATATGATGAATGGTGCTATGGGAGAAACGATGTCCCCGGATCGGATTATATGGTGATTTCTCGTCGCGCTGCCAGCGTTCCCTCCATAACCTCGATGGAGGATATTCTCAATATTGCAAAAGTCGAGTTCTATCCAGATACGATTGAGAACTTCTTATTTATTCGCTATGGACTCAGACTACCGGAGGAGAAATGGAAAAGGCTATCTAGCAAGTTGGGCAGGAGTCCTAATCAGCTCGTAACTGTTCAAAATAAAGAGATTAATCATTTATTACCTCTCTTGAAAATACTAGAAGAGGAGATATTCACCCGCTCTTTAGAGGAAAAAGATGGACTTTGGCAATATCTTTCCGGTTTGGAAATTCAGAGAAAATCGAACCCAGCGGTAGTTGATGTCGGTTATAGCGGCTCGGTACAGAAATACCTGAACAAACTTCTTGATCAAAGAATTCACGGTTATTACTTGATGACCAGTGAATCTGCCCAAGGAGTCGCAGAAAAGTACAACGTCATTGCGAGAGGATGTTTCTACGAAAACTTAAGCAAATCTACGAACATGCCTATTCTCTATAAATATAGTTTTGAACTCGAAAAACTAATGAGTTACAATGAACCACAGATACAATTTTATGAACCTGTGCAAGATGGGACTGTCAAAGGCAACTTTCGTGAACTAACCAATGAGGAAATTGCTTCCGTTAAGATACAACAAAAC
>CAKZNJ010000342.1 GCA_937129505.1 uncultured Anaerolineae bacterium
TCGGGGTAAGCCAAGGCAACTTGCATGGCAATCGTGCCACCTGCCGAATTACCGACCAGAATCGCCTGCTCGACGCCGAAATAATCTAGCAGCCCGATGACCAAATCCACTTGCGCTTCAGGGCTATAGGGATTGCGCCCTTGCCATTGCAGGGGACGGTCGGTTAGCCCGAAAGCGGGGCGGTCGTAAGCGATCACTTGACCATACTCGGCTAAGGCTGGCATGACGGACTCCCAGGAATAAAGGCTCGCCCCAAAGCCATGCAGGAGGACAAAGACGGGAGCGCCTTCGCCTTGGGTTTTGACATGAACCTTCAAGCCGTTGATTGGGATAAACAAACTATCGGAATCGGCGAGAGCTTGCGCTGGCTGAGTGCCTTCTAAGGGGGGGATGGGCACAAGAAATGGGCCAACAATAAGAAGCAAAAGGAGTAATCCCAAAACAATCAATAGTCCACGAGCAAGGATTTTCATGCTTTTCTCCCGAAAAGCGGGGATATTTTGCTCATCTGAGGCAAGAGCAAGCTCAAAGAGACCAAAGCAATCGTCAACCAAGTGGGAATTACCACCGCGCTATGCGGGGCATGTTTGACCGCAATGCCTGCCAATGCCCAAAGGATAACGAACGTGAAAGCGATATCGTAACGGGTGAAATTGACCAACCAGACGATCACTAAAACCGCACCCAGGACAATGCTCATCCAGACCTCTGCTGGGATGCCAAAGTTATCCCAGCGTAAATAATCCAACAAGGTTGTGACGTTCGCCACGGTTGCCACGGTAATCCAACCGAGATAAACACGAAACGGCAACTGGACAAAGATGCTCTCTTCTCGAGTGACTTTTTCTTTGCCTATCCCCAACCGCAGATAGGTCTGAATCAGGCTCAATAGCAAAACCAACATGGCAAGAAGGGTGAGGGGAAATTGCTCATAATGCCAAAAAAATATCCAAGCGCTGTTGGCGATTCCGCCTAGGATGATCCAACCACCTGCCGCTCTCAAACGGGGGTTTTCTTTCTGGGCAGGCAGGGCTTGATAGACGGCAAAAGCTATCAAGCCTAGGTAAATGATTCCCCATATCGAGAAGACATACCCAGCGGGCACAAAATAAACCTGAAATCGGTCTGAGATCTCCCCTGTCGTCAATCCATTGAGCGGCAAGGCATTTGCCAAGCCGTTGACCAACAAGGTAATCCCGATCGAGGTCAGGACTACAATTTGACGGATCGTGTCCCTCATCGGGTGCCTATCCTCTCTAAAAAGCTCAAAGTGGCGGCGACAATTTGAGCTTGCTGGGCTTCGCGGCTGAGGGTTGCCGCGCCATCGCCGGGCTGATCTCCATACCAGCCAAACTGGGCATGGTTTCCTCCTTCAATCATCACCCACTCCGTCGTGGGGGGCAACAGGGCGGCGGATGAACGAACTTGCTCTGGGGTAGCCAAGGTATCTTGGCTGGCGTAGATGGAAAGGACAGGGAGATTTGAGTTGGAGAGGTCATCACTACTTGCCGGGTAGGATGCCCATAAGATCAGGCCGGCCACTTTTTGGAGATTATTTTTAGCAAAGTTGGCT
>CAKZNJ010000343.1 GCA_937129505.1 uncultured Anaerolineae bacterium
ATTCAGATGACCGCGAACCGCGTACGCGGTCAACGCTAACTGACCTTGTTGGAGAACTTGGCGGGATACTGGAACGTGCTCAAAAAGAGCTGGAGGAACTTGAGACCGTAATCCAGATTGCGGATCATCTACTGGAGATGCTCCAGCCACACGCACCAGGAAAGATTCGGATCGTCTGGTGGAGAAAACAAAAAACCAATGAACTTACGCCGGTTTTCGTGCAGCTCACTGTAGGAAAAGGGGGTCGTTGGTATCTAAAAGCGGTGGCAACCAAGAATGTTCACAAGCTGGTCAGAAGAACTAAAGGTTTTGAAGTCAACCATGCTCAAATCTACCGGACTGTAGTCCTTGCCAAGGAATTACTGAGGCGGCGTGGGAAACTTCTTGGCCTAATTCGTCAACACATGCAGGCAATCAATAACACATTCCAATCAGATGCAATGCGCGCGATATTCGCAGAGCTGCGTGAAATATATGCGGCTTACTCCGCAAGCATCAGTCATAGCGTTGCGCGATCGCAGTCCTGATGCAAGCCGTCTCCCCCCACCCTTTGGGGTGGTGGGAGCCGGCTTGCCGCGAGCGCGAACACGAAAGCCCACCTATCACGTCAGATAGGTGGGCTTTCTTAGTGCTACAGGCTAACGTTACGCAGCGATCCTGAGATCATCGAGGGTTTTACCTCCCTCGATCGCGCGGATGACCCAGGTTGGCTTTCGACCGCGCCCGGTCCAAGTGGCGCCTGTTGCCGGATCGATGTATTTCGGCGGCACACTGGTTGCGCTACTACGCTTAGCTGGGCGACCGATTTTCCTGGATTGAATGTCTTTGATGGTTAGTCCGTATTTGTGCATCTGCTCCAGGATGGAGCGCAACGCCTGATTACGCTGCTGGTGGCGCAGATCTTCTGCGCGAGCCATTAGCTCGTTGATCTGCTGCATGATGCGTTCGTACTCGCCATCATGTGCAGCTTCTTGATGCTCTTGATGCTCTGGATGCTGACCCCAGTCATTGCCATCGGGATGCTGATGACGGTCATCGTTAGAGATGTTCACTTCTTCATATGTCTCCATGTGTTTACTCCTTCTAACAACAAGAACCATGCACTGCAGCATGGTCACTGCAGTGTTGCAGATCATTATGGCACACCTTCTTGAGGTGTACAAATGGGTGTTGTTATGTCATGACAGACGATAAAACAACCTTGTGGGAGCGAACCTTCGTTCGTTGCGTCTGCATTACGACGAGTTCTTACCTCTCAGGATAGCGGTATGTGGCAAACCCCTGCATCCTGTGCAGGCATAAAAAAACCCCGCTTCCAATGGAAGCGGGGTTATGCGCTATCTCAGTAGCTCGCTGAGAGAACTATAAATGGCCTTCGGGATCTCCGAGGGCTCATACGCGACCCCTATCGGGGTCTTGCACTCCTCCGAGAAAAATCGCTTGCGCCCCTCTGGGGGGTCGATTAGTACGACTGCAACGTCGAAGCCGTACGCCCCCTTTACTTCCCAGATAGCGCCTCTGACCTCTTCATCGCTCCTTGGGGACCCGTCGGTGACGATGAAGAGGATCTTTCTTTCCGAGGAGTCCTTTGCTAGCTCGGCGGCACCATGGTATATGGCAGCTGCCATGAGCGTTCCTCCTATCGGTGCTATGGGTATCCACTTGCACCGATCACGCCAGCGCTTATCAAAGCCGTTTACTTTGACGATATAGTCGCTGAACATGGAGGCGCCGACTTTGACGCCGTAGTTTTCGGCGATCAAGCCGAAAACTACGGCTGCTGATACGGCCATATTGTATGGCGCTCCGCTCATTGACGAAGAGCGATCTATTAGCATATAGACCGCCGTATTTACCTCGTCTCCAAGCTCTCGCTTGAAGAACACCTGCCCAAGGGTAGGCGCTTCGGCAAGTCTCTTGGGGTCGAGCCTGCCGCTACGAGAAGGGTACGTTGTGACGTACCCTTTCGCAGCTAACAGCTCGTCGAGCTTGGATGCGAGCGGAGCGATTTGTGGCCTAGTCGACTTCAGCATTGCCTCCAAGCGATCGAGCGCAACGCTTGATGGAGGCATGGCATCATGGATGCGGCAGCTTTCGGACATTACGTTCGGGTCTGTTGTTGGGAGCATCCCGAGGAAACGTATCCTTCTCTCGAAGGACAGTCCCGCGCTGCCGATGTCTCCTAGGCCGGCTTCCAGAATCGCCTTAGCGATCCCTGCCGCCTTGCCGGCTTGGGCTGGCTGCTTGGGCTCGGACTCGGCTTGCGCCTCGTCCTGTCCGCCGGCTTGGGCTGGCTGCTTGGGCTCGGACTCGGCTTGCGCCTCGTCCTGTCCGCCGGCTTGGGCTGGCTGCTCATCGGCACGGGCTGACTGCCCGTCCTTGATTTTCTTGAGGAGATTAATTATCTCCTCCGTTGCTCTGTAGGCCTGCTCAGAGCTCCCGTCCAAGCTAGCCCCTTTCTTGGCTATCTCCATTATTTGGTTTATCGCTGTCTCTCCAAGGTAGGCGGCAGAGAAGGCTTTCGCCTTCTCTGCCCACTCCTGGAAGACATCCTGCCCGAGCACCTCAGACCGCAATCCGTACAGGATTGCGGACGCCACCAGCTCAGCTGGATGCATGTGCTGGGTCGGCTCTCCGAAATAGCCAAGTTTGGTCATAATCTCGCAGGCCCTTTTCAGGTTCCTGCGAGCACCAGGATATAAGCGCCCGAGTTCCTTTTCGATTCGGGCATCTTCGATTATTTGGCGGATGGAGCTAAAGATCTCCCCCCGGCCGTTCGCCTCTGCGGTCCACCGGTTATCCGTGAACCGCACGTGCCCTGCTTCATGATCGAGCAACCCTTCGAGGACAATTGCGTCCTCCTCAGACCCAATTGCCTTCAAATTCGGCAGGACGATAGTCTTTCCGTCTGTCGCGGCTGTCAAATTCCCTTGGAATACAACGTTAATTCCCAAACGGGAAGCGACAACACTCGCAACGACTGGAAGTGACCTCTCAAGTCTTTTGTACTGCATTTCTTCCCTCCTTCCAAAGTTACGCCGCCCCGGGGATCGGGGCTGTCACGTTGCACTGGAGTGTTGAGGGACGCGGCATCAGAAGGCGCATGTCGTTACGCCTATCAGGCGAAGTAGAATGTCCTATGGACGTTACACAACAACGGAGGCCCATATGCAACCAGATACCGAAGAGCGCAGAACCATCAACGTGCCTGAAGACCTGCTTGCACGCATGATCAGGCTGCAGGAGCGAGAGCAGCGATCAAGGCAGATTCGCTTCTACCTGCTGGCCCTTGCCATCGCCCTGCCATCGCTGATCTATGCCTTCTCTGTGCTGAAACTGATGAGCGAACACAACGACACGGTGAAAGGGGGATATGCCTCCCTTGTGCGCATAGAAGGACTGATTGATCCAAACGGGGAAGCATCCTCCCAGAACGTGCTTCCTGCCCTCGAAGCCGCCTTTGGAGACAAGGAATCGAAGGGGGTGGTAATCCTCATCAACTCGCCTGGTGGCACACCCGTCCAGTCCAGCGTCATCCATGACCGCATCCTGTCGTTGAAGAAGAAGCACAAGAAGCCCGTCATTGCGGTTGGCCGTGACCAGATGACCAGCGGCGCCTACATGGTTGCTGTAGCCGCGGACCACATCTACGCCGATGGGGCAACTATTGTAGGCTCGATCGGTGCGGCAATCCGAAGCTTTGGCATGCACGACATTATGCGCAGGCTGGGAATCGAGCGCCGCGTGTATACCGCCGGAAACCGCAAGAGTCAGATGGACCCGTTCCTACCAGAGAGTGCTGATGATGTCAGGAAGACAAAGGAGATGCTCGCCTCAATCCACCAGCAGTTCATCGGGAAGGT
>CAKZNJ010000344.1 GCA_937129505.1 uncultured Anaerolineae bacterium
CAAGGCGGCTTTGGCGTGTGGATAGTGAAGGTGATTAGGGGTGGCGAGATGGACAGCATGAATGGTGGGGTCAGCAAGCATTTCTTCGTATGTGTCGTAGGCGCGTGGAATCCCCAACTCAGCGGCTTTCTGATGGGCTAATTCGGGGGTTGCCTCTGCCAAACCTAAGACGCGCAGACCGTTGCGCCGCAGACCTTCAACGTGGGCTGGCCCAATAAAACCTGTGCCGGCGATACCAATTCCGAGGGTTTCTTTCGTGAGCGGTTGATCCATCGCTATAACTCCGGGTTAAGGATAGAGGGATTTGTATTTTGCATTCGGCTATGCAGAGGGCAACAATGATTTCATGCCTCGCAGTAATAAAAATTATAGCATAGCCATCGCCGACCTTCTAACTATGAATGACCAGAGGCTTTACGTTGATGGGGTACGATATAATCAGCTCTGTGCTTGTTATCCGCCGCTGTTCGGGAATACTCAGCCAATACTTGGGCAAATGGGGAATGGTCTAATTTTGGCTTTCTTCAAATTGAGCTATCTAACGGCGGAAAAGGAATATGATCAAGAAAATCATTGAATAGACAGGTATGGTGTTGGTATGTAGAGAGGTGAGCGATGCAGGAAAACATACGTTTTGAAAGCGACTCGCTGGGAAAATTAGCGTTACCGGCTCAGGCAATGTATGGGGTACAAACCCAGCGAGCGGTGGAGAACTTTCCTATCAGCGGCCGTCGTCCCTATCGAGCATTCATTTGGTCAATGGCATTGATTAAAAGCTGCGCTGCGCAAGTTAATCTGAGTTTGGGCTTGCTGGATGAACGGCGGGCTGTTGCCATTCAGCAGGCTGCCGAAGAGGTGATGGAAGGTAAATGGGATGAGCACTTTGTGGTGGATCCTTTCCAAGCCGGCGCAGGAACGAGTCATAACATGAACGTTAATGAAGTGATTGCTAATCGGGCTACCCAACTGCTCGGCGGTGCGCTGGGAGAAACTCTCGTTCACCCCAACGACCACGTTAACATGGCTCAGTCCACCAACGATACCATCCCTACTGCCATCCGCTTGGGCTGTTTGTGGCGTCTTGATGAGCTGTTGCAAGCGGTGCAAGCCCTTGCCGCAGCCTTTGCCCAAAAGGCGCAGGAATTTGACGATGTGTTGAAATCCGGTCGCACCCATCTCCAAGATGCGGTGCCAATCCGCTTAGGACAGGAATTTGGCGCCTATGGGCGCGCTATCGAGCGCGACGGAGAACGGATTCAGCGCAGCGCACAAGGGTTGTATCGGTTGGGCATTGGCGGGACAGCAGTCGGGAGCGGTTTGAACGCTCATCCCCAATATCGGTATCGCATGGTGGAGTGTCTCAGTCAGCGGAGTGGCTTGCCGTTGACTACCACCGATAATCTATTCGAGTCCATGCAATCGATGGCAGATTTTGCCGAGTTA